>NZ_BAABDH010000021.1:0-167419 GCF_039539525.1 Hymenobacter algoricola
AGGGCAAACTGTAGTCGCGCTGACTACGCCGCGCACGCGGCTCAAACTCGGTTTTCATGACACCTTTTGGAAAAGCTGTCAACATATTTCCGGACCCGACAATGAAGCCAAAAAGGCCCGCATCATTGCTGACGCGGGCCTTTTTGCCGGAGCGGGGGCCGGCTAGATGTCGCCGCCGCAGGCGCCGCGGGTATACGTTTTTACCCCGGCTTTACGGGCGTAGCAGCCATTCGGATACGTGACGCCGTTGCTGCACACCGGGTCGTACACATCCGGGCAATACGTGTCGTCGACGCGGACGTTGGTGCTGGTCCGGGTGTTGATTGCCGTCGGAGTGGGCGTTTCCTTGGCGCAGGCCCCGGTCAGGAGCAGAAGGGAGAAGAGGAACAGCGGTTTCATAGCGCAGAAAGGGGTTGAGGTGAAAGGATACGCCAATAGTAGCCGTTTCCGATACCCCGGGCCAGGCCACAGTGCCTCAATTTGTGACATTGCGCGGTACGACCCTGGGGGCGGCTACGTCCTCCGTCCTGGCCGCCGGGACCTGCGCCGGGGCGCCGGTTTTGGCAACCTGTACTATCGTCGCACAGGTGGACTGCCCAGCGGGCGGTCCGGCCGTCTTGCTTTTGCCCGGTAGCCGAGCCCGGAACTCCGGCCCGGCGGCCGGGCATTGCCGCGCATCCCGCCGCCCGGGCTGCACCCCAGGGCGGTCCGCCCGGTTGTGGCACAGAGGCCAATACAGTAGCCGGCGACGCGGCACCAACAGCAGCTGCAACTCCAACATAGCCACATATATATGTGTTGACAGAGGTGGCGTTATGCGGTAATTTTACAAAATAATATTTCTTAAGTGCCAACTCTTTCTTCCTCCCGGCTATGAAACAGCTCTTCGCCACTCCCGCTTTTTTCGCCACTGCCAACCCCAACCACGGCCGCCCGGCACGGCTGGCCGGCGGGGTACTCCGGATTCTGTTGTCGGCACTGCTGCTCCTGCTGCTCCTGCCCGACCTGTGGGCCCAGACCTCGCTCTACACCCAGATAACGCTGGGCTCCAACCACGCGGCGGCCCTGCGTGCCGATGGCACCCTCTGGGCCTGGGGCTACAACGGCAACAGCCAGCTCGGCAACGGGACCACCACCGGCCGCACCATGCCGGCCCAGGTAGCGGCCCCGATTGCCGCCCTGCCCGGTACCCGCTGGAGCGGCGTCACGTCGGGCTCCAGCCACATGCTGGCGTTGCGCACCGATGGGACCCTCTGGGGCTGGGGCTACAATACCTACAGTCAGCTCGGCGACGGCACCATCACCACCCGCGTTAGTCCGGTGCTCATACCGGTACCGGCGGCGGCGGCGGCCGGCACTACCTGGACGCAGGTCTCGTCCCGGGAGTATCATACGCTGGCGCTGCGCTCCGACGGCTCGCTCTGGGCCTGGGGCTACAACGTCTACGGCCAGCTCGGCGACAACACCACCACCACCCGCCCGCTGGCAGTAGCCGTAACCACGCCGGCCGGCGCGGCCGCCGGCACCACCTGGACGCAGATTACCACGGGCCGGGCCCACTCCCTGGCCCTGCGCTCCGACGGCTCGCTCTGGGCCTGGGGCTACAACAACTACGGCGCCCTGGGCGACGGCAGCACCACCACGCGGGCGGTGCCCACCGCCGTCCCCACGCCCGCCGGGGCCGCCGCCGGCACGCGCTGGACCAGCATCAGCGGCGGCGACGACTTTTCGCTGGCGCTGCGCTCCGACGGGACGCTCTGGGCCTGGGGCTACAATGCCTTCGGGCAGCTCGGTGATGCTTCCACTACGCTCAGCCGGGTGCCCATTGCCGTTATCACGCCCGGGACCGTGGGGGCGGGAACCCGCTGGACCCAGGTGGCGGCCGGGACCAACCATGCCTCCGCCCTGCGCTCCGACGGCTCGCTCTGGGCCTGGGGCTACAACAACTACGGGCAGCTCGGCGACAATACCACCGCTAACCGCTCGACGCCGGTGCGCGAAACCAGCAACAACACCTGGAGCATGCTCACCGCCGACCAGAACAACACCCTGGCCGTGCAGACGGGCACGGGCCTGATCTTCGGCACCGGCTACAACGGCTACGGCCAGCTGGGCACCGGCAGCACCAACAATACGCTGGTGTTCGTTGCCAGCGGTGCCCCCGTGCTGTCTGCCCGCGCCGCGGCTACGGCGCCGTCGCTGACGGTGTATCCGAACCCGGCCCACGGGCGCTGTCAGCTGCCGGTGCTGCCGGCGGCTACCCGGTTGCGGCTTGTCGACTGCCAGGGCCGCGTGGTACGCACGCAGGCGGCAGCCCGGGTGCTCCCGCTGGAAGGGCTGGCGGCGGGGCTTTACCTGCTGACCGTGCAGGCCCCGGGGCTGGCGCCCAGCACTGCCCGCCTGATGGTGGAATAGCATCTGCCCTCACCCGGGCCGCCCCGAGCCGGAGGGACTTAGTGAGGCCGCTGCCGCTGGTACCAGTGGTGGGGCAGGCCTGCCAGATCAAAGGTCTCGATGAAGCCCAGCCCTACTTTCTGCAGTACCTGATTGGAGGCCAGGTTGCGCACGTCGGCAATGCCGCAGATCAGCGGCAGCCGTAGGGTGTCGAAGCCGTACTGCACCGAGGCCCGGGCCGTTTCGGTGGCGTAGCCCCGGCCCCAGTAGCGGCGGATAAAGCGGTAGCCCAGGTCGTAGTAGCGGGTGTGGCCGTTGGTGGGTCCGGGCGCCAGTTTCAGGCCCGACCAGCCCACGAACGCGCCGGTCTGCTTCTCTACCACGGCCCAGCGCCCGATGCCGTTGTCCACGTACTGCCGGCGCACGAAGGCAATCAGCTCCCGGCTCTGCCCGATGGTCTGCACGGTTTTGTTGCCCAGGTAGCGATGCACCTCGGGGTCGGCGTCCAGCTCGAACATGCCCGCGTCGTCGGAGGGCAGCAGCTCGCGCAGGATCAGGCGCTCGGTTTCGACGAAGATCTGCATGGCTATAAAACACGGTATAGAAACGGCCTGCTGAGCCTTGGCGAAGCCTCTCTAGGGCAGTGGTAATGAGAATTACTTTGGCGGTAGAGCGGCTTCGGCTGGGCTCAGCAGGACGATTACTTTGGCAGCGTCAATTCCTGGGATGCTCCCTGGCGCCCAACGGGGCCTTTTGCCTACCGGCTGCCGCCGCGGCGGCCGGCGTTGCCTTTGGGACTGCGGTTCAGGGTTTTGGCGGCGGGCTTGAACTTGCCGCCGGCTACGCTGGGCCGGGCGGCCTTGGCGGCGGCTTTCTTGGTGGGCTTCTCGTCGAAGAAGAAGTCCGGGTCGGGGGCTGATTTAGCTTTAGGCTTGGCTTTGCCGGCCGGCTTGGCCTTAGCTGCCGGCTTGCCCGGGGCGGCTTTGCGGGCGGCGGGCTTGGCCGTGCCGGCGGGCTTGGGCGCGCGCGCGGCCCGAGGCGGGCGGGCGGGCTGCTGCTCCTCGAAGACGCCTTCCTCGGCCGTACGGGGCTTCACGTCCCAGCCGAGCTGCTTGACCACCGGGGCGCGGCGCTTGGGCAGGGAGGCTTCCTTGGTACCCGACGAGTTTTTGGTCATCTCCATGATGCCGGCCAGCTCCTTTTCGGTCAGCTCCCGCCAGTCGCCCACGCCGATGCCCTTCAGGGTGATGTTCATCACCCGGATGCGCTCGAGCTGCACCACTTCGTAGCCGAAAGCCTCGCACATCTTGCGGATCTGCCGGTTCATGCCCTGGATCAGGGTGATGCGGAAGATGTAGTTGGTTTCCTTCTTCACCTCGCACTTCTGGGTCATGATGCCCATGATGGACACGCCGCCGCGCATGCCCTCAATGAAGTCGTCCTTGATGGGCTTGTCGACCATCACGATGTACTCCTTCTCGTGCTTGTTGCCGGCGCGCAGAATCTTGTTGACGATGTCGCCGTCGGAGGTCAGCAGAATCAGGCCCTGGGAGTCCTTGTCGAGGCGGCCGATGGGGAAGATCCGCTCACTGTGCTTGATGTAGCGGATGATGTTGTCCTTGACGCTGGTTTCGGTGGTGCTGGTGATGCCCGGGGGCTTGTTGAAGGCAATGTAGATGGCGTCTTCGGGGGCCCGGGGCTCGATGTGGGCACCGTTGACGATGACGCGGTCCTTGCTACTCACCTGGTCGCCGATCTTGGCGCGCTTGCCGTTCACGAATACGTTGCCCTCGGCAATGAACTTGTCAGCCTCGCGGCGGGAGCAGACGCCGCTTTCGCTGATGTACTTGTTGAGGCGGGTGGATTCGGAACTGGGCATAGGGCAGGCGGCAAAAAAGTGGTAAAGAGCCGCAAGGTACGCAGAGTAAACCTCTCCCCCGACCCCCGCTCCTTGGGGAGAGGGGGAGCCAGCCGGGTTGAGTCAGGAAGTGTTCTGCTTCGGTCGGGACGGGTTCTGCTTCAGTCAGAAGGTATTTTGCATTGGTCGGAACGTGTTTTTAAGCCCCAGCGGGGCAGCATATCAGTAGATCATAGGGATTTTTAGGCGGAAAAGCCCCAGCGGGGCGACACCATCGTTGAACGATTGTGCCGCCCTGCTGGGGCTTAAATCAGCGGGGTAAGGGCCTTTTTCTACCAATATGGCGCCCCGCCGGGGCTGTGGCCCGGCTTGCTGGCGGCTTCCTGCGCGTCGAGGTACTCGCGGATGGCCTGGCGCAGGGCCATGGGCAGCTCGGTGGGCTGGGCGGCGGTCAGGTGGTGGGCCGGGCTGCCGTCGTGGGGGGCGTAGGTGGCGCGGTGGGCGGTGAAGCGCAGGCTACCCTGCCCGAACTCCCGCGCCTGCTCGGGCTCCCCGGCCTGCATGGAGACGAACTCCTGCGCCTGCAGCGCCTGAGTGGCCTTGTCGAACCAGAGCCAGTGGTAGAGGCGGCCGGGGGCCTGCTCGCCGGGCAGGTCGAGGCACTTGATTTCGAGCAGGATGGCGGCTTCGCTTTCGAAGTAGAACAGGGGGCGGTAGGGCAGGGGCACGGGGGCGTACGGAAGTTGAGGGCGCAATACTACCATTGCCCGGCCGAAGTGCTTACTGCTGGTGAATGCCGCCATCCCAGGCGATGCGGAAGGTGTCGGTTTTGCGGCGGCCCCCGACCTCGTGCTCAATCCGCAGCGCGGGGTTCTTTTTATCTGAATTCCAGCCCTTGAACCGGGCCTCGTAAAACGGCCCGATGCGGAATCCTTTGCACTCGTAGGGAAGGTCGTCGGTGTTCAGGGCGATGTAGACGTAGTGGGAGCAGTTGCAGTACTCACGGGCTGTATCGGTGGGGCCGTTGCAGATGCGGAACGCTTTGATGGGGTAATAATCAGCCTGAAACGTGGTGGTTGAATCGAGCAGGCTGAGCACCTCGGGCAGCTCGGCGTCGGTGGCGGTAATTACGGGTTGCTGGTACAGCCTGGGTGCGGCAGCTACCGGCGGTGCCGCGGTGGGCGGAGAGGGGGCCGCCGCTGCCGGGGGAGGGGGAACGTCGGCCAGCCGGGCGGTGAGCACGACGAGGCTGTCATTTTTACGCGCCACAAGCTGCTGTAGGTCGGCAATAGCAAGCTACTGGGTATCGGGGCCTGAGTGGCAGCCGGCGCACAGTAGTAGCAGCAGGAAGTAGCATCTGTTCATGGCGGATAAGTAAAAGCTGTTTCGAACGTCGAAAAAAAGGTCATGCTGCGGCTGCGCTCAGCATGACAAGCCCCGCGTCTGGATTACAGCTTCACTTCCTGCTCCCCCTTGTCCACGCCCAGAATCCACCGGCGCAAGCCGGCCATGTAGGTCAGTTGGTCGTCGTACATGCTCATGTGGCTGCCCTGGGGGCAGATCAGGGCGGTGCCGTGCTGCACCTTAGCGGCCACCAGGCGCATGTGGGCGGGGTCCATCGTGTCGTGGTTGCCGCCGATGCTGAGCACGGGCACCGCGAGCTGGGCCAGGTCGGGCACGCGGTTCCAGCGCAGCAGCTTGCCGGAGGCCCCGAACTCGCTGGGGCCCTGCATGGTCACGTAGAGCGACTGGTTGGTTTTGCCCAGGGCGCGGGTCATGGGCTCGGGCAGCCGGGGCAGGCGGCAGAGGTGCTCATTGTAGAAGTTGGCCTCCAGCAGCTGCATGTAGCGCGGGTTCTGAAAGTCCTTTTGGGCCTCAATCCGGCGGATTTCGGCCAGCACGGCGGGCTTCAGTTGCGGGGCCAGCACCTGGTCGGCGTACTGGTTATAGGCCGGAATGCTCATCATCATGTTGGAGATGACGAGGCCCTTGAGGTGCTGCTGGTATTTGAAGGCGTACTCGGCGGCCAGGATGCCGCCCCAGCTGTGGCCCAGCAGGTAGAAGTTGTCTTTGTCCAGCTTCAGGGCCTGGCGCACCTGCTCGACCTCCTCCACGTAGCGCGGCAGGCTCCACAGGGCCGTGTCGCGGGGGTTGTCGGAGTTGCCGCAGCCGAGCTGGTCGTAGTAGATAAACTCGATGCCGTCCTGGGGCAGGAAGCTTTCCAGACACTCAAAGTACTCGTGGGTGGCGCCGGGGCCGCCGTTGAGCAGCAGTACTTTGATGCGCGGGTTGTGGCCGAAGCGCTTGGTCCAGACGTTGAAGGTGCCCTTGGGCGTGGTGATGGGAATGATCTGCACGCCGCCGGTCTGTACCGCGCCGGAGTCGGCAGGCTGGAAGTAGGCCGCCGGGATGGTGGCGGCCGCCGGATCAGGCTTGGCCGGCTGGGAGCAGGAAATCAAGCCGGCAAGCAACAGGCCAACGGCGGGGAGGCGGGAAAAGATGGGCATGGGAGCAGAAAACGCGTGGGAAGGCTAAACCTACCACTAATCCGGCCCGGCGCCAAAAGCCCGCCGCCCGCCCCGCTACTTCACCTGCATCGACTGCTCCAGCTCGCGGAAGGGAATGGTGGTTTTGACCCCGTAGTCCTGCACCGGCCACGACTGCACGATGGTGTCGACGGCCAGCTTGCGGTCCTGGATGGCCTGGTAGAGGCCGGCCTGCCGGGGGCTGGCTTTCTTCACGTCGCCCTTCTGCGCTATCCACACCAGGTCGTCTTCAAAGAGCAGCTTCTCGGTGGGGAAATAGTAGATCAGGTAGTCGTTGGTGTGCTGCGACTGGGCGCCGATAACGTGAATCTGCATCTCGAAGCCGCCCTCGGCAATGGTCCTGGTGTCCGTCACGACTTCGGTTTTCAGCGGCCGGGGCTGCCGCTGCAGGCTGTCGGGCTCGAGCGTGTGCGGGGCGGCGGCCAAGTACTGCACGTAGGGCACGTCGGCGGCCGTGGTCAGGACGGTGGCGCCGCGGTGCACGAAGGGCCGCATACCGCCCAGGTAGTGCGGGTGGTAGTGGCCGGCCACGAAGTAGCGGATGGGCTTGGTGGGCGCAAGCTTGCGGGCCTCCCGGATGATAAGCTCCCCGTTCGCGCTGTTGAGCGGCGCTTCGGCCACCAGCAGAAACGTGTCGAACTCCACCACCAGCACCTTGTCGTCGGTGTGGGCCAGGCCCAGAAAGTGCAGGTGGGCCCCGCGGTGCTCCACGCTCACCTGGGGCGGAGCCGCCGTTTTCGGCGTCAGCCGGTAGTCGGCGGGCGGGGTGAGCAGGCTGGGCGCGGCCGGCACCAGCGCCGCCGCCGTGATGGTGACCTTGTCGGTCAGCTTGCCGTTGATTTTGTCGATGGTGATGGTGCGCGGGTAAGCCAGCTTGCCCACCGTGGCGTAGTCCTGGTAGGTGTAGGTGGTCAGCACGTCGCCGAATAGCTCGTCATGACGCAGGGCCGTGACTTTGCTCAGGCGGTTGTCGGTGGTGCGGATAAAGAGGCGGACGACGGTGCCGTTGAGCCGGGCCTGGTACACGACCAGCGCCCGGCTGCTTTCCGGCGCGGGCTTCACTTTCTGGTCGACAAAGTACTGAATGAGTGTGGCCGGGGCGTAGCGGGCCGCCTGCAGGGGCTGCTCCCGGAAGGCTTCCGGGGTTACCGGCGTCAGCTTTTCGTCGCCGTAGTCCTGAAAGAGCAGGGTGGCGGGCGTGAGCTGGGTGAGGGAGAAGTACGTCTTGGGGCCCTGCCGCAGCGTGTCCGACTTGAGGAAGCCGTCGGCCCGGCTCCACACCTGGCCCGCGCCCGTGTAGTTGGTGGCCTGCCAGGGCTGGAAGCTGTGTTCGAGCTGGGCCAGGGTTTCGCGGTAGCGCAGCGCCACGTAGCTGGCTTGCAGGGGCTGGGCTTGCTGCGCCCAGCAGGCGCGCAGGTTGTCGGGGCCCTTGGCCTGGGCGGGCAGCCGTCCAAGGACGAGTAGGGTGAGCAGGAGTAACGAGCTTGTTTTCATAAAGGCGGATTAGCAGGAAATAGTGGGGACCTAACGCGGCGGCCCGGGGTTTATTTCTCTTCCGCCAGCCACTGCATGGCGTAGTAGTGGCCCGGACCCATAAACAGCGCCAGCACGTCGTCGATCATTTTCAGCCCGTTGGCGCTGTTGGTCAGCAAGACCAGACTTTCGCCGGTTTTCGGTAAAGCTATAAAAAAGCCCCGAAAGTCGCCGTTGTCGCCCCAGTGCCAGAGGGCCGGACCGTGGCTGGTATCAGCCAGCCCCACCCCGCAGGCCCAGGCAATGCGGGCGTCGGTGGGCGTGGCCGGCTGCCCGCAGCGGTTGGCTGCGCTGGCTGCGGTGGTCAGCAGCCGGGCGGCGGCGGGCCGCAGGCCCCGGCCACTGAGCAGGGCCTGCGTAAAGCGGTGGTAGTCGGCGGCCGTCGTGAGCAGGCTGAAGCCGCCGTTGGGCTCGGCAAAGCGCTTGATTTCGGTGGGCTTCCCGGCCTGGTCGTGGCCGTAGGCGGCATCAGCCGCAAAGCGCTGCTGCCAGACAAAGCTGCTGCCGCTCATCCGCAGCGGCCCGAACACTTGCTGCCCCACCAGCGCCTCCAGCGACTGGCCGGTGATGTGCTCCAGGGTGCGCTGCAGGAACACGTAGCCTTCTCCGGAGTAGCTCCAGCAGCTGTCGGGGGCATAGGTCAAGGGCAGCACCGACGTTTTCCAGGCCGGACTCAGCGGGTAGGCCGCCCAGTTGGGCAGGCCCGCGGTGTGGGTCAGCACCTGGCGGGCCGTAATCCGGTCGGCCCCGGGCTGGCCCAGCAGGCGGGGGTAGGAGTAGTAGGTGAGCAGCGGCTTATCCAGGCTCAGCCGGCCCTGATCGACGAGGCGCAGGGCGGTGTAGGCCAGTACCACCTTGCCCAGGGACGCGGCCTGAAACGTGGTTTTAGCTGTTACGGGCTGGCCGGTGCCGGCCTGGCGCTGCCCGAGGCTATAGGCTTGGGCCTGCCCGTTCTTGGCGTAGATCAGCTGCAGGCCGGTGACGTGGTGCTTGTTGAGCAGGGCCGTCAGCTCGGCCTGCTGGGCCCGGGCGGTCAGCCCGTGGAACAGGAGCAGGGCGGTAGTGAAGAGGATTTTCATATAGCAGGTCGGGTAAAATAGCGGCGCGTATACCGGCAAGATGGAGGAAGTCAGCGGCGGGTTGCCCCGGCCCAAAACCAGACGCGGGCCGCCCCGAATGGAGCGGCCCGCGTGTTGTGTAGCGAACAGGTCAACCTAGCCCAGCGTGTGGTACACGGCCTGCACGTCATCGTCCTCCTCGAACTTCTCAATCAGGCTCATCACCTCCTCCAGCTGCTCGCCGTCGAGGCTGACGGTGGTGTTGGGCACGCGTTGCAGCTGGGCCGATACCACGTTGAGGTGCTTTTCCTCCAGCGCCCGTTGCATCTGCCCGAAGTCGGTGAAGGCCGTTTCCACCACGATGAAGTCCTTCACGGCGCCGTGCTCGTCTTCTTCCTGGTCGGCGTACACGTCCTCGGCCCCGGCGTCGATCAGCTCCAGCTCCAGCTCATCGAGGGTCAGGCCCTCGGCGGCGAGGCGGAACACGCCCTTGCGGGTGAAGGTGTAGTCGCTGGAGCCGGCCGTGCCCAGGGCGCCGTTGCCGCGGTTGAAGTACATGCGCACGTTGGCCACGGTGCGGGTCGGGTTGTCGGTAGCCGTTTCGATGACGACGGCCACGCCGTGGGGGGCATAGCCTTCGTACACCACTTCCTGGTAGTCTTTTTCCTCCTTGCTGTGGGCGCGCTTGATGGCCGATTCCACCCGGTCCTTGGGCATGTTCACGCCCTTGGCGTTCTGCATGGCCGTGCGCAGGCGGGAGTTGGTGTCCGGGTTGGGGCCGTTTTCCTTCACGGCCATCACGATTTCGCGGCCGATACGGGTGAAGTCTTTCGACATCTTGTCCCAGCGCTTCATTTTGCGGCCTTTACGGAATTCAAATGCTCTTCCCATGCGTCGTGTAGTGCTTAGTTATTGGTGCTTCTTGGCTGGTTTCGGGGCGGTGGGGGCCGAAAGGGCTGCAAGTTAGCAGAAAGCCCGGCCGGGCGCAACGCGCCGCCGCTAGCGGCGCGGCGGCAGCAGCCCAAGCCCGCGGCCCATCAGCTGATCGAGCCAGCGGGCGGGCAGCAGCCGGGGAATAAGCGAGGTGCGCAGCCAGTTGGGCACAATGGTGTAGCGCACCCGGGGCCGGGGCGTTTCCATAATCTGCACCAGCCGCCCGGCCACGTACTCCGGCGTCAGGCCCTGGGCGCGGGTTTTGTTGATGAAGCGGATAAAGCGCTGGGCCGGGCCGTAGTAGGGCGTGGTGCGGTACGGCTCCAGGTCGATGCCCTTGTCCCAGATGGGCGTCTGCGTGACGCCCAGCCCGATGAGCACCATAGGCACTCCGAACAGCAGCAGCTCCCGCCGCCAGGTGGCCGTGAGGCCCTCCAGCGCGAACTTGGTGCCCACGTACGCCCCCATAAACGGTGCGGCCACCTGCCCGCTCACCGAGCCGATGGTGATGACCCGGCCGGGCTGCCCCCGGAAGTCGGGCCGGGCGCCGAGCAGGGGCAGAAAGGCCTGGGTGACCTGCACCAGCCCCAGCACGTTCACCTCGAAATGCTGCCGCACCACCTCAATAGGCTGATGCTGGAGCGGTCCGCCGAAAGCCACGCCGGCATTGTTGATCAGGCCCCGCAGCGGCTCGTCGCCGAGTACGGCCTGGACCTGGGCTACGGCCCGGGCAATGGCGGCGGCATCCGTCACGTCGAACTGCAAAGGCACGAAGCCGGCGCCCAGCTCCGCCTGCAGGCGGGCCGCGTCGGCGGCGTGGCGGACGGAGCCGAACACGCGGTAGCCGCGGCTCAGAAAGGCCCGGGCCGCGGCCAGGCCCACGCCGCTCGAAACGCCGGTAATCAACAGGGAGGGGGAAGAAGCTGCCATAGGCCGCAAGCTAGCCGGATTCCGCAAGATCCCAGCCCCGTACTACGCCCCGGGCGAGCTGGTCCGCTTCCGCCTCAAACCCGGCGGGAGCGTCGAAGGTGGGCCACTCGGTTCCCCAACCAGGTAGTCAGCAGCGCCAGCCACAAGGGCAGCAGCAGAAGCGCCGCCACACCGGGATGCCGCAGCAGCTCCCGCACAAACAGGAGGAAGCCGGCTGGTTGGGGCTTGAGCAAATAGACGACCATGAGCCCCCCCAGCTGGCTGATTAATCCGCCCAGCAGCAGGCGGCCGGCTGCCGCGCCCGGCCAGAGCCACTCTCCAATGGGCCGGCTCAGGGCTAGGAGCGGAGGCAGCAGCAGCAAAATCAGGAGGTAGGCGACCAGCAGGCCCGGACCGGCCCGCAAGCCCAGCCCGATGCCGAGCGTGAAAACCAGCGTGCTGCCCGTCACACACAGGATGGTTTCGAAGCGCTTCATTGTCGGTCGCCGGTCCTCCAAGGCTTACTGCGCCCGCAGGGTGTAGATGCCCTGGTTGCCGGCCGGATACCCGATAAGGGTGAGCGTGAGCAGCCCCACGGCCGGCTGCAGCCGAAACGTGCCCTGATCCACGCGGGGCTGGCCTTTGCTGTCGGTGTAGGAGAAGGTAACCTGCTGGCCGGTGAAGGTGAAGCGGCCGTCCTGGTCGAAGCGCAGGGTGCCGCCGTTGCCCTGCAGGGTCAGCCGCTTCTGGTAGGTGCCGTCGGGATGCAGGCTGAGCGTGCCGCCCACGCCCCGGGCCGCAATGGGCGCTGCTTTTGTTTCGCGGTCCACGATGGCGTAGGTGAGGTAGCCGTAGGTGGTGAAAAACGAAGCCGCGGGGCCCGGGATTTTAGCCGGTTTAGCCGCGGCCACCGCCGTTTTTTGGGCCCGGGCGGGCGGGTTGATGAGCAGCAGGCCGCAAAGGAAGAAGAGCAGGCAGAAGGTACGCATGGTGCAAGGTAGGTATTGCCGCGCCGGCTGCCCGGGCCGCGGTGGGGTGGTTGGCCCGGGCAAGCTACATTCGTGCCATGCCAACCTTTCTGCGTGAACTCATCCGCCCCGCCGCCGCGCTGCCCCAGGCCGACGTCTGCCTCGTGGGCCTGCCCCTCGACTTTGGAACCGTCCTGGAAGGCGGCCGCGCCGGGGCCCGCCACGCCCCCGACGCCATCCGCCGGGAGCTGCGCCGCTACCACAAAACCTACAACCTGGAGCACGACGTGAGCCTCGACACGCTACGGATTGCCGACGCCGGCAGCCTCGACCTGAGCCACCCCGACCACGCCACCAACCACGCCACCATCCGCCGTCGCCTCGGCGAGCTGCTGCGCCAGTACCCGCGGGTAGTTGTGCTCGGTGGCAGCCACGACGGCACCTACAGTACCGTGCGCGGCCTGTCCGACGCCACCGGGGGGCAGGCCGTGGGCGGCATCAACCTCGACGCCCACGCCGACGTGAAGGACCGGCCCGAGCTGATCAGCAGCGGCACGCCCTTCGGCAAGCTGCTGCGCGAAGGCGTGCTGGCCGGGCCGCGCTTCACCGAAATCGGGCTCCATTCCAACCTCAACACGAAGGAGGATATTGACTTTCTGCACCGGCAGCAGGCTACCATCGTGCCGCTGGCCCACGTGCAGAACGACGGCCTGCCGCTCTACCAGACCCGGGCCCTGCAGCGGGCTACGGCCGCCGGTCCGGCCTTCGTGAGCTTCGATATCGACGGCTGCGCCGAAGCCTATGCGCCCGCCGTATCGGCGCCCAGCGCCGATGGCTTCACGCCCCGGCAGGCCACCGAAGCCGCATTTCTGGCCGGGCTGAACCCGCTGGTGCGCCTGTTCGAGGTGGTGGAGCTAAACCCGGTTTTCGACCGCGACAACCAGACGGCGCGGCTGGCGGCCACCATCATCACGGCCTTCCTGACCGGCGTAGCCAAAGCTTCACTCCGCCCTGAGTAGTGGCAAACGTGGTTTCCTGCGCCTGAACCCAGCGGGCTGCGGGCCGCCGATGAGGGTTTTCGGCCGCGGCCGCAACTATCTACGAAGTATTTCGTGGTTAAGGCAACGGTTCGTTTCCGGGCTGCATCTGTTGGGCTGACTCGTCTCACCTTTCTGCTTCGCCCACCATGAAAAACCTCGTTACCGCTTGCCTGCTCGGCCTGACCACGCTGTCGGCCGCGGCCCAGACCGCCCCCGTGTTTTCCTCCACCTGCGACGACCGTTCCCGCACCAGCGGCAACACGAGCAAGACCTACTGCGAAATCCGCGACCTGACCCTGGCCAGCCCCGGCAGCCAGACGCTGACCATCGACGGCGGCGCCAACGGGGGCATCACGGTCAAAGGCTGGGACGGCAGCGACGTGCGGGTGCGGGCCAACGTAACCAGCTGGGGCCAAACCGAGGCGGCGGCCAGCCAGCAGGCCCGCAGCATCAGCATTGCCACCACCGGCAACACCCTGCGCGCCGCCGGCCCCGACCAGAGCGGGCCGGGCTGGGCCGTGAGCTACGAAGTGTTTGTGCCCCGCCGCACCGCCCTGGCCCTGACCACCATCAACGGCGGCATCAGCCTGAGCAACCTCGATTCCCGCGTCCGGTTTGAGGCCGTCAACGGCGGCGTTTCGCTCACCGGCGTGAGCGGCCAGATCAAGGGCCATACCACCAACGGCGGGCTGAGCATCAGGCTCACCGGCACCAAGTGGGAAGGCGAGGGCCTCGACGTGGAAACCACCAACGGCGGCATCACCTGGGAGCTGCCCAAAAACTACTCCGCCAAGCTGTTTACGAGCACCAACATGGGCTCCATTGCCGCCAACCTGCCCGTGACCAAATCCGGCTTCACCCACAAGGAAATTGCCACCAGCCTGGGGCAGGGCGGCGCCTCCGTCCGGGCCGTAACCACCAACGGCGGCATCAGAGTGAAGCAGGAGTAGCCCTCAGCCGTACCGGCCAAAAAGAAGCCCGCCCGGCGGCGCAAAGCCCGGCGGGCTTCTTTTTGGCTCCGGGGCAACTATTACGCGGCAGTTGCGCTTGTGGGCAGCAGGGCCGCGCTACCTTGCGGCCGTTCTGTTTTCTGCCCCGCCGCTTATGAAAATTCCGTTTCTGGCCCTGCTGCTGAGCCTGGCCGCCTGCTCCGTCCGGGCCCAGTCGGCCCCCGCCTTCACCATTCAGTGCGGCGACGGCACCTTCACCAGCAGCAGCAGCAAGCGCTACTGCGAAACCCGCGACAAAACCCTGCCCGCGCCCGCCGGCCAGGGCATCACCATTGACGGCCGCGCCAACGGGGGCATCACGGTGAAAGGCTGGGATGGCCCCGACGTGCGGGTGCGGGCTAAAATCCTGGCCTGGGGCAAAACCGACGAGGAGGCCCGCAAGCTGGGCAAGAGCATCACCATCAAAGCCCAGGACTACACCCTGCGCGCCGAAAGTACCGCCGATGGCGAGCTGGGCTGGGCCGTGAGCTATGAGGTATTTGTGCCCCGCAAGATGGCTCTGACCCTGCGCACGCTCAACGGCGGCATCAACCTGAGCGAGCTGCAGGGGCCCGTCACCTTCGAGGCCGCCAACGGCGCCGTGATTCTGACCAACGTGGGCGGCAGCATCAAGGGCCGCACGCTCAACGGCGGGGTGCGCATCAAGCTGGCCGGGCCAAAGTGGGTGGGTGAGGGTCTCGACGTGGCCACCACCAACGGCAGCATCACCTGGGACCTGCCCAAAGCTTACTCGGCCAAAGTGTACGCCGCCACCACCGTGGGGAGCATCAGCGCCGGTAAGCTGTCCGTCACCAGATCCGAAACCCTGCAGAAAGTGGTAGCCGCCACCCTGGGCCAGGGCGGGCCCCTGCTCAAAGCCGTAACCGTGAAGGGCGACGTGAAGCTGACCCAGCTGTAAGGCCGCGGCAACTCGCCAGTCGGCCCGGGCGCAGGGAATCTTCTTCCGCCGATGACCTGGGAAGTTCCTTTCAACCAAAAATCCCCTTGCCACGGGGCGGCAAGGGGATTTTTTGAGTCAGTAAAGCCCGTTGAAAGCTAGGACGCGGGTGCTGCGCACGGCTGGCTTACTCCGGCGCTTTGCCCGTGCGCGGATTGCGGGGCGTGTCGGGCGTGGGGCGCGGGTACCGGTTCTGCTGGTGCTTCTTCTGCTTTTTGACCAGCAGCGTGACGCCGACCAGCGCCGCCACGCCCGCGGCGGCCAGGGCCAGCTTGCCCGGCAGGGTGTCTTGGGCCGCCGCGGGCACCGAAACCACGCCGTTGGCGTCGAAGCGGGCGGGTTCGGAAACATAACGGCCGTGCTTGGGCATGGGGAAGTTGTCGGCTAGGTGCTGGAGCTGAGCCGTGAACTTAGGACCCTGCACGGCCGGGCCGTGGCCGCAGCCAATGGCGTCCGGCCGCAGCGCGGCCAGCTGCTGCACCGAGCTGCGCACCTGCTCCCAGTCGTAGTTGAAGGGCGCGCCGGCCACGTTGATTTCGGGCACTTTCAGCAGCAGCTTGGGCACCGACTCGTGGTTAGTGGTAGCAAAGGCATCACCGCCCAGCAGAGTGCGGTCCGACTCGCGGAACAAAGCCAGCTGCCCGGGCGCGTGGCCGGGCGTGTGCAGCCAGCGCCAGTCGGGCAGGTAGGGTACGGCGTCCGAGTCGGTCGGTAGCTTCTGCACCAAGTCGGAATACTGGAACGACTGGGGCGGGAAAAACCGGGCCACGAAGGCCAGGGAGCCGCCGCCGTCCACGGTGGGGTCGGCGGGTGGATACACGGCTTTGGCGGTCAGAAACGGCATTTCCAGCGGGTGCGCCAGCACCGGCACCTTCCAGTGCTCGGCCAGGGCCCGCACCGAGCCGCAGTGGTCCATGTGGCCGTGGGTGAGGATGATGGCTTCGGGGTGGGTGCCGGGGTAGAACAGCGCGTCGGCGGCGGCAATGATGGCCTTTTCCGAGCCCGGCAGGCCCGTATCGACCAGCACCCACTCGCCGGACTGCCCGGTTTCGACGAAATATAGATTGACAAACCGCTGGATGGTGAGCTGATGGACGCCCTTGGCAACTTGTTTCATAGCTTCGAAAGGATTGGTTGGAGCCAGTCAGTACGCACAACTGCCGCGCCGGGGTGCACCTTATTCCACTTTCGCGCCCGGCGAGTGCTGGCCGCCCTGGTGCAGGATTACTTTCTCCACCGTGCCGCCGGTGTTTTTCACGAATTCCAGCTCGGCCTGAATGGAAGCCACCGTGAAGCGGTCCGGGGCCGTGGGCACCAGCGGGAAGCGCGGCTGGCCGGTGGCCTGGGCGAACAGTTGGCCATTTTCCGTGGTCACGGTCAGGACAAACGTGGGAGCCAATGCATATTTGCCCGTGTACGTGCTGAGCGTGGTGGCATTCACGGCAATGGCCTTGGGCGCGGCCGGCGCGGCTTTCGGGCCCGTGGCGGGGCGGCCGTAGAGCACGCGCATCAGATCCATCGTCATATCCTCCACGTGCGCGCCGCCTTCATTATCGAGCAGCACTACCAGGTTGCGGTCCTGCGGGGCGCGCATCAGGTTGGCGCCGAAGCCGTTGACGCGGCCGTTGTGCCAGAGCAGGCTCACCGTATCCTTGTCCATCACGCCTTTACTGGTAATCCAGGCGTAGCCGTAGCCGTTCTTCACCGGCCTGAACATCGTCGCCTTACCCGCTTCCGACAGCAGCTGAGTGGTGTAGAGCGCCTGGTCCCACTTGTAGAGGTCCTGCACGGTGGAGTAGAGCGCGCCGGCCGCGTAGGGTACGCCCATATCGATATAGGGGATGTTGGCGTACTCCTGCCCGTTGCGGTCATAGCCGGCGGCGCGCCGGGGCAGCACGGTGCCGGGCAGGTCGTAGCCAGTGTCCTGCATGCGCAGGGGCTGCAGAATCTGCTCGCTCAGCACCTGGGCGTAGGGCTTGCCGGTTACCTTTTCGATGATGGTGCCCAGCAGGAAGTAGCCCGAGTTGGAGTAGTGGTAGGAGGCGCCGGGCGCAAACTCCAGCGGCAGCGAAGCAAAGCTGCTTACAAAGGCCGTCGGCGTGGTGGGCTGAATGCTGGCCGCTTTAAAGGTGGGCTGGGCCGTGTAGTTCGGGATGCCGGCGGTGTGTGTGAGCAGGTGGTGCAGCGTGATTCGGTCGCCGCCGGGCTTGGGGTAGTCGGGCAGGTAGGTGCTGATGGGGGCGTCGAGCTTCAGCTGGCCTTTTTCCACCAGCTGCATCACCAGCATGGCCGTGAACTGCTTGGTCAGGGAGCCAATGCGGAACCTGGTATCGGCGGCGTTGGGCTGGCTCCACTCGCGGTTGGCCAGGCCGTAGCCCTTGCTGAACACCACTTTGCCATGCTCGGCCACCAGCACGGTGCCGTTGAACTGCCCGGCCTTGACATACTGGCCAATCACGGCATCAAACGGCTTGGTCTTGTTCTGGGCCTGGGTCGTGCAGGAGAGGGTGAGCAGACTCAGCAGGAGAAGGGAGGAAGAAAGGCGCGGTAGCATGATGGTAGGATAAAAAAGGTGGAAAAAATGGGCATGAAGAAGCCGGCTGCCGGTTTTCGGCAGAGGGTAAGCATATCCGCAAAGCAGGGGCAAGGGCTAGCCGGACGGCGGCGACGGGCTGTCGTCGGGCACGTATTCGAGCAGGTCGCCGGGCTGGCACTGCAGGGCCTGGCAGATGGCTTCGAGGGTAGTAAAGCGAATGGCCTTGGCCTTGTCGCTTTTCAGAATGGACAGGTTGGCCAGGGTGATGTCCACGGCGGCGGCCAGGGCGCTGAGCGACATTTTGCGCCGCGCCAGCATCACATCAAGTCGGACGATGATTGCCATGATTCAGACGGTTAGTTCAGCTTCCTCCGTCAGTTCCACGCCCCGCTCGTAGCCGGCCGCGATGATAACCAGCATCAGGCCGATCAGCCAGTTGGCCACCAACGACGAGCTGAAGTACGTATCGGGCACCAGATCGGCGGCCAGGCTGGGGGCCACCTGGGCCAGATGGTGCCGCATCCACCACGTGGCCGTCAGCTTATACAGGTCGCAGGTGGCGAACAGCAGCCCCAGCCAACGCAGGCGCCGCACGTTGGCCGGGGTGAAGGGCACCCCGGGCCGGATGTCGCGCAGGATCCGGTAGAGCAGGATGCAGAACAGCAGCGTCGCCAGCACGTAGGGCACCGGCTGGGGCTGGGAGTTCATCAGCCGCAGCACGAAGCGCCGGGCCACATTGGGCTCCCGGTACACCAGCCGGCTGGTGGTGCCCAGCCGGACCAATTGTACGGCACCGCCGCGGGCCACCTGCTGCTCGGTAGCCCGCAAGGGCTCAGCATCCCAGTCCATGCTTTTCTGGCGCACGCTCAGTGTAACCACGTCGGTCGGCTGCTTAGGGTCGAATACGGCCAGCAGGAGGTAGTAAGCCAGCGCAATGGAGCCGGCGATGCTCATAAACAGAAATATGTAGCGCAGCGACGTGATTACCCAAGTGGTATATCGTTGTCGGGAGGTCAGTAGGCTCATGGATAGCGGGGCTGGGGTGAACTTTCTACTGCCACAAAGAAATTGAATATTTATTGATAAGCAATAAATAATATCTGTTTTTGGGAAAATAAATATTGCAAAGCACCTGAATGGCCTTTGGCCGGTATTGCAGTGGATAGTCGTGATTTGGCTGCTTCAGGAAGGAGCTGAGTCCGGGGCCGCCCTGGCTGCCGGTGCCGCCGGCAAGGTGGGCAGCCGAATACCTGCTGCGCAGCGCCCCGGGGGCAGTGGGAGGGAAGGGCGAAAAATATAACTTGCTACCCCACTCACCGTCCCGATTCCCACCCATGCCGCACTCTGCCCCCAACACCCCCGAGTTCAATCTTGAAGCCAACAGCCAGTCCGATAAAACTACGTCTGGCACCCCTCCCAAAAGGGGAGGGGCCGGGGGAGGGGCTACCACGCGGCCCATGTTCTACGAGTATAAGCCCGAGGAAACGGTAAAGGCCCAGCACGGCACCACCCTGCGCTGCAAAACCTGGGAGGCCGAGGCGGCCCTGCGGATGCTGGAAAACAACCTCGACCCGGCCGTGAGCCTGGTCTACGACGAGCTGATCGTATACGGCGGCGCCGGCCGCGCGGCCCGCAACTGGAAGGAGTACCAGACCATCGTCAAAACCCTGAAAAACCTGGAGCCCGACGAAACCATGCTGGTGCAGAGTGGCAAGGCCGTGGGCGTGCTGCGCACCTGGGCCCACGCCCCGCGGGTGCTCATTGCCAATTCCAATATCGTTCCCGCCTGGAGCACCCAGGAGTACTTCGATGAGCTCGACAAGCTGGGCCTGATGATGTACGGGCAGATGACGGCCGGCTCCTGGATCTACATTGCCACCCAGGGCATTCTGCAGGGCACCTACGAAACCTTCGCCGCCGTGGCCGACAAGCACTTCGGCGGCACCCTGCGCGGTACCATCACCGTCACGGCCGGACTGGGTGGCATGAGCGGGGCCCAGCCGCTGTCCGTGACTATGAACGACGGCGTCTGCCTGGTCATCGAGCCCATCGACGAGCGGGTGCAGCAGAAGGTGCGCGAGGGTTACCTCGACGCCCAGGCCCGGGACCTCGACCACGCCCTCCAGATCTGCACGCAGTCGAAGGAAGATGGCATCGGCTGGTCGGTGGGCCTGACCGGCAACGCGGCCACCGTGCTGCCCGAGCTGCTGGCCCGGGGCTTCAAGGTGGACATCGTCACCGACCAGACCTCGGCCCACGACCTGATGGACTACCTGCCCGAAGGCGACGTGAGTGAGGTGCTGGCCCTGCGCGCCAATGACCCCGCCGAGTTCAGGTGCCGGGCGCTGGCCTCCATCATGAAGCACTGCCAGGCCATCATCGATCTGCAGACCGCCGGGTCCGTGGCCCTCGACTACGGCAACAACCTGCGCGGGCAGGCCGAGAAGGGCGGCCTGAAGGTGCGCGACGAAAACGGGCAGTTTCTGTATCCCGGCTTCGTGCCCGGCTACATCCGCCCGCTGTTCTGCGAAGGCAAGGGCCCGTTCCGCTGGGCCGCCCTCAGCGGCGACCCCCAGGACATCCTGCGCATCGACCGCGCCCTGCTCGAAACCTTCCCCGACAACAAGATGCTGGCCCGCTGGATCGAAAAGGCCCAGGCCAAAGTCCCCTTCATCGGCCTGCCCGCCCGCGTGTGCTGGCTGGGCTACGGCGAGCGGGAGAAGTTCGGCCTGGTCATCAACGACCTCGTGGCCCGGGG
Organism: Hymenobacter algoricola; assembly: GCF_039539525.1. NCBI lineage: Bacteria > Pseudomonadati > Bacteroidota > Cytophagia > Cytophagales > Hymenobacteraceae > Hymenobacter > Hymenobacter algoricola. The sequence goes on from NZ_BAABDH010000021.1 coordinate 20,481, forward strand.
CGAAGTGTCGGCCCCCATCGTCATCGGCCGCGACCACCTCGACTGCGGCTCCGTGGCCTCGCCCAACCGCGAAACCGAAGGCATGAAGGACGGCTCCGACGCCGTGGCCGACTGGCCCCTGCTCAATGCCCTGGCCAACTGCGCCAGCGGCGCCGACTGGGTATCTCTGCACAACGGCGGCGGCGTGGGCATCGGCAACTCCACCCACTCCGGCATGGTGATAGTAGCCACCGGGACCCCCGAAAAAGCCGAGCGCCTCAAGCGGGTATTAACTACTGACCCCGGCATGGGCGTTCTGCGCCACGCCGATGCGGGGTATGAAATAGCCCAGGACGTGGCGCGGGAGCGTGGGGTGCAGATTCCGGGAACGAACGAGTAATTAACTAAGCTGTATAAAATATAGCGGTTTCGTGAACGGTGTACCCGGTCTGACGGCTTTTCGCCGTCGGACCGGTCGTCGCTGGCTGCCGATAAATACATCGGGCCTACAACGACCGGTCGGACGGCGGAAAAAGCCGTCCGACCGGAGCGAATGCAACCGCTACACTGTTCGCGAAACTGCTATAGCGGATTCATGAACGGTGTACGTGATAGCCGCAGTGATTGAACCAGGCCTTGGCACCGTCGCTGCTGATCCAGTCGATGGCGTCCTGCACCGCTTCTTTCAGGGCTTGGTAGGTGCGGGCCTGGGCTTGTCGCAACCGGGTCTTGAGTTTGCTCCAGGCCTGTTCGACGGGCGTAAAGTCGGGCGAATAGGGCGGCAAAAAAAGCAATTCAATGCCGCGCCGCGCCAGCCATTGGCGTACGCCCGAGAGGTGATGCACGGGCAGGTTGTCGAGCACCAACACAGCACCCCGACGCAGTTGCGGGGCCAGCATGCGGACGATATACAGGGCAAAACGGCGGTGGTTGAGCGCGCCTTCCAGCAGCTGCACCCCGTGTAGCCCCCGTACCGACAAGGCGCCGATCAAGGTCAGCGAGCGGCCCCGGCGCAGCGGCACGGCCCCAGCCACGCGCCGACTACCCCGGGCCCGGCCATAGCGACGGCTGTAATCCAGGCGCAGGCCCGTTTCATCGAGACAATGAAAGCGGTGCACGTCGGCCCGGGCCGCTACCGCTTCCACGTGCTGACCGCGTCGCGCGTGCACCCGCTCAGTGTCCCGTTCCGTGGCGTGCAGGCTTTTTTTTGCGCCGCAGCCCGTGCTCGTCGAGTACGCGCCAGAGCACGGGCAAACACACGGGCCGCCCACCGGCCGCCACCCAAGCCGTGCGCAACTCAGCCAGCGTCAGGTCAGGCACTTGCTCGATCCGCGCCACGAGCCAGGCCTGTGCTGTCGCGTCCAGGTAGCGGGCCCGCCCGCCCCGGCCCGGCAGCGCGGCCACCACGCCTGTCTGCCGCTGGCGGCGCAGCAGCTTGCCCACAAAGGCCACGCTCACGCAAAAGCGGGCGGCTACCTGTACCTGCCGGGCCCCCGGCATGGCACACGCCTGCGCGATACGCTGGCGCAAATCCAAAGAATGGGCTTGCATAGCAAGGGCTTACGCAGTTGACAGGAAAACAGCTACACCGTTCGCTAAGCTGCTATAACTCCCACTTTATAGTTGTTTTATGTTGGCATTTGATAAATTATTCGGCGACTGGTTTGCCGACGACGTCATCAGCTTTGAGGAGCTGGAGGCAGGTACGCGCGACCACCTGGAGCGACTGCGCCAGGGCAACGACCAGGACCGTTTTACGGCCCTGATTGCCGCCACTGAAGCGCGCTACGAGGCCTACTTCGGCGAGCGGAGCCAGGCGGGCACGGCCCGCAGCACCGGCAAGGGCACCACGCTCACCCTGGAGGCGGCCAAAAAGGCGCTGGTGCAGTGGCTGGCCGGCGAGGGCCGCGACTACATCGACTACAAGCTCCGCGACAAAGCCCAGCGCGTGCGCTTCTATCCCGGCGGCGCCGAAGAGTACTACAAGGCCGGCCACTCCGCCTGGCCGGGCCTGCTGGAGCGCTTCGACACGGCCCTGCGCGAGGTCGGGCAGAGCTTCGAAGCCGACTTCAAGGCTACCTACACCCGACATCGCGACGCGCTGCTGGCGGCCCTGCAAACCCAGTCGGGCCAGAAGCAGCAGCAGGCCGACGCCCGGCTGGGCTCCCGCACCGAGCGGGCCCTGCTCACCCGGCAGCTTTCCCGCAATGCCCGCACCCTGGGCCTGCTCTTCGACGAGCAGCCCGCCCAGGCCGCCACTTACTTCGACAAGAAGTTCTTCAATCAGCACTACGTCACCAAGGCCCCGGCCAAACCGACCCCGCCCACGGTCAACTAAGTCATCGGGCCCCAAACCGGCGCAAGCTGGTAGCTCGTGACCAGTCCCCCGCCGTTGCCCGGCTGTGCCGGGTGCCACCTTCGCCCTGAACAGCCGGGCGGCAAATCCGCCCCGCCGGCCAACCTCGGCGGGGCGGTTCCAGCTTCCCCCTTCCCAGGCTGCCGTCCCTGCGCTGGTATTTACCAGTCAGCCAGCAACCTGCGCCGGGGTTGTTCATTCCAGGCGCCAAAACAGGACGCGGCCCTGCCGGGCTCCGGTGGCCGTCAGGGCCTTATCTTCCGCTTTCCACCGCCTTTGCCGATGCTCAAGCACTTGCTGCCGATCCTGATTCTGCTAGCCAGGGCGGCCCCCGCGACCCGGGCCCAAACCAGCTGCGCCCTGCCCGTGCTCAAGGTGGTGCTCAAAAGCGGGGAAGTAACGGCCGCGGGCGCCCCCTGGAACCCGCTGGTTACCCTGCGCGTGGGTTCCGCGGCCGACTGCCCGGAGCCGGTGCGCTACCGGTTTAAAGACGCCCAGGTGAGCCTGATCCGCAACGGCCGCCCCGTGCTGCCGACCCTGCTCATCAGCCAGCCCTGGGCCGACCTGAGCGTCTTTACCAGCAGCTGCCGGCCCTGCGACCATCTGTACGTCCTCATTCCCTTCCAGAACCTGATCGTAGTGGACGCCGCCGGCAACCAGCGGCCCTACGGGAAACCGAAGGCAAAAACCGGTGCCGAGAAACTCGATATCACCACCGACGAGTTCAAAGGCGTCGTCTTTAAGTGGCTGTTAACCCGGCAATAGCCCGGCGTAATATGCAGGAAAAGGCCTGTCGATAACGTATCGGCAGGCCTTTTCCGGTCTGATTGTTCGGCCCCTGCGCTACTTGCTCCCGGCCAGCACATCCCGCACCTTGGTCCAGCGGATGTCGGGGTAGCGGCCGTTGTCGAGGGGCTCGGCCAGCTTAGCCTGTCCGCTGAGCATGTTGTGCAGGTACTGCATGCCCTGCCAGGGCGGAAACACGTCGTCTTGGGCGGGCATCAGCGTCTTGGTTACCTTGATCATGGTGCCCAGAAATCCCAGGCTGCCGGCCCGCAACAGCTTGAACTCCCGGCCCGTGGCGGCCGTGGCGGTGGCCCGCAGGTCGCGGGGGCTGGCCACTTCGCCGGCCACGCGCAGGTAGCGGGGCGTGGTAGCATCGAGGGCGGCGGCGGCGGTGAACTCGGCGGTATTTACCATCGTGGTGAAGTCCAGGGGCTGGTCGGCGTCGCCCCAGTAGAGCACCCGCTTCGGGCCCGCCAGCACCACCGGGGCCTGCCCCGTGAGCAGGTCGGCAAACATGCCGTTGAGGATGGAAGTGGCCTGGATGGGGGCTTTATCAACCCGGCGCATAAACTCCCGGCGCAGGTCGAAGTTGCGGTTGGAGCCCTCGGGCAGGCGGGTGAAGTCGGCGGAGTAGTCGGAGGGAATGAAGCGCGGCACGCCGGCGGCCACGGCGGCTTCCAGCAGCTGCGTCTGGGCCTCCACGATTACCTCCCGCAGCCCCGATAGGGCCGACACCACGCAGGTGGCACCGGTGCAGGCCCGGGTCAGCGCCGCGGCGTCAGTATAGTCAACGGCCAGCACTTCCACGCCCTGCAGCCGCAGCGACTCGGCTTCGGCCTTGGGGCTGGCGGCCGGGCGCACCAGGGCCCGCACGGTGGCGCCCCGCTGCCGGAGCTGGTGGGCAATGAGCAGACCCAGAGCCCCCGTGGCGCCGGCCAGTACGATGAGGGCCGGGGCGGCCGCCGGCGGGGTAACAGGAGCGGAGTGCGGGCCGGTGGGTTGCGGAGCCATAAGTCGATAGTGAGAAATGCTGAAGCAGCCGGCCCGGGCGGGCAGTGGTGGTGGGGCGGCCGCGGATGGTGCTGGGCAGTAATACCGCTCCGTTCCGGGGAATGTTATGCGGGGCCGGTAATACAGCCGTACCCGGGGCGGCGCGGGCGGCAGGCAATGCCGGGCCGAACTATTCCATCTGTGTTAGTACGACGCCATTACCGCCCCGTACCCCGCTTTACTGCAAGCTTTACTGCAAGCTTTATTCATGCGCATAATTATTTGCCGGGCTCGCGCTGGCTTACGCCGTCTGAGCCCGGTTGCTCCGGTGCAGGCAAGCAGCGGCAAGCCCTGCCGCTGGGTGGGGGAGGGCAGAAGTAGGGTGGCGCGGGGGCGGGAGTCTAACCCAACTGTAGATTTCTGCGTTGGGGCTGCATCTCCTCCTTTATCCCTTGTCCTTTGCCATGAAGTCACTCCTTTCTCTCTGCCTGTCGGGTGTCCTGCTGCTGGGGGCCGGCCCGGCGGCCACGGCCCAGCGGGCTACCGCTTCGCCCTACCACACCCGTTTCGCCGTCGATGGCCCCATTATCCTGGGGCTGGGGGCCATCAATGCCACCGGGCTGTACCTGGTGCAGCAGAAGAGCGGCCTGTCCGAAGCGGAGTCGGCTGCCCTCGACAGGAATGACATTCCCAAATTCGACCGGTTTGCGGCCGGCCGCTACAGCGACCGGGCCCAGCTGGTGAGCGACATTACCTGCTACGGCTCCCTGGTGGTGGCGCCGGGCCTGCTGGCGCTGAACCCGGGGGTGCGCGGCAAATACGGGCAGGTGCTGGGCCTGTACGTGGAAACGATGGCCATTACCGCCGCCCTGTTTACCATGACGGTAGGCACCGTGTATCGCTACCGCCCTTTCCTCTACGGGCCGGAAGGAGGCACCAAGCGCACCAGCAAGATTTCCACCAACTCCTTTTTCGCCGGTCATACCGGTCACACGGCCACGGCCACGTTCTTTGCCGCCAAGGTGTTCCACGATTTCAACCCTGACTCGCCGGCCCAGCCGTTCGTGTGGGGGGCCGCGGCGCTGGTGCCGGCCGTGGTGGCGTATTCGCGCATGGAGGCCGGCAAGCACTTTCTCTCCGACAACATCGTGGGCTACGCCATCGGGGCTACGGCCGGCATCGTGGTGCCCCAGCTGCACAAGTCGGCGCGCCGCACTGGCTACTCCTTTACCCCGATTCAGGGCCTGAACGTGAACGGCCATTCCTACGGCGGCCTGCTGCTGGCCAAGCAGCTGTAGCCCGGGCGGGTAGCCTCGTAACCAGGTGAAGCCACGGAGTCGGCCCAGTTGCCTTGCTTTGTCTATGCAAGCTGCTTCCACCGTCTTTCTGGTTCGCCCCGCCCGCTTCGGCTTTAATGCGGACACGGCCCCGTCCAACCATTTCCAGCAGGCCATTGCCGGCCTCGACGAAGCCGCCGGGCAGGCCCGCGCCTTTGCCGAGTTCGACGCCGTGGTGGCCACGCTCCGGGGCCGGGGCGTGCGGGTGCTGGTATTCGACGACACGCCCGCGCCGGCCAAGCCCGACGCCGTGTTTCCCAACAACTGGCTTACCCTGCACCCCGACGGCCGCGTGCTGCTGTACCCGATGTGCGCCCCGAACCGCCGCCCCGAGCGCCGCCCCGACATTCTGGCCGCGCTGGGCCGGGAGTTTGTCCTCCGCGAGGTCGTCGACTTATCCGGCTACGAGCAGCAGGACCGGTTTCTGGAGGGTACCGGCAGCATCATCTTCGACCATGAGCACCGCGTGGCCTACGCGGCCCTTTCGGCCCGTACCGATGCCGGCCTGTTTGCCGAGGTGGCCGGGCAGCTGGGCTACCGGCCCGTGGCGTTTCGGGCGCACGACGCCGCGGGCCACGAAATCTACCATACCAACGTGATGATGTGCGTGGGGGCCGGGTTTGCCGTGGTCTGCCTGGCCAGCATCGGTGCCGCGGCCGAGCGGGCAGCGGTGGCGGCCGCCCTGACGGGTACGGGCCACGAGCTGGTCGACATCACCCTGGCGCAGGTGGCGCACTTTGCCGGCAATATGCTCACGCTGCGGCCTGCCGCCGGCCCCGGGCCGCTGCTGGCGCTGTCGCAAAGCGCCTTCGACGCGCTGACCGCCGGGCAGCGCCGGCGCCTGGGCTGCCACGCCGAGCTGCTGCCCCTGTCCATCCCAACCATCGAAACCATCGGGGGCGGCAGCGCGCGGTGCATGCTGGCGGAGGTGTTTTTGCCGGCCCGGCAGTAGGCTGTCTTCAGCAAAGCAACTGTGGCGGGCGTACCGGCCGCACAACCTGGCTCCGCTTGCTTGCCACCGCCGGAAAGGCTATCTTCCGGATAAGAGGAAGAAAGCCCCGTAGCAAAGCGGGAAACGGGGCAGCCCGTGGAACCGGCAAACGCCTGTAGCTTATGCACCATATCGTCTACCAGAGCTGTGCCGTGGGGCACCCTTCCCTGGCCGAGCTGCGGCAGCTGCTGCGGCAGGCCCGCGCCAACAACGACCAGCTGGGAATCACCGGGCTGCTGCTCTACGGCAACGACAGCTTTCTGCAGGTACTGGAGGGCGAGGCCGCCGTGGTGCAGAACCTCTACGCCCGCATCCGCGCCGACTACCGGCACGCGCAGGTGGTTACGCTGGCGGATGGCGGCATTGCGGACCGCATCTTTCCCAACTGGTCCATGGGCTTTCAGGGGCTGTCGGCGGCTGATTTCGTTCGGCTGACGGGCTACATCAACCCCCACCGCACCCACTTTCTGGATGCCCATCTGCCCGCCATTGAGGAGGGTATGCTCTGCCTGCTCAAGTCGTTTGTGGTCGACAACGGCGCCCGGCTGTAAAGGGCTAGCGGGCAGAGCGGGCGCGCCACTCGTGCTCCAGCATGCTCATCTCCACCAGGCTCCAGTACGCGCCGTCGTAGTTGAGAATGTCGCGGGAGGTGCCTTCCACGGTCAGGCCGCTTTTCTGGTAGCAGCGGATGGCCGCTTCATTGGACGAGTACACGCCCAGCTCGATGCGGTGCAGCCCCAGCTGCTCGAAGCCGATTTTGAGCACCTCCGTCACCATGGCCTGCCCGATGCCGCGGCCCCGGGTGCCCGTGTCGCCGACCAGCACCCGGCTGATGCGGGCCGAGCGGTTTTTGCGGCTCAGCCCGCCCAGGGAAATATGGCCCAGCGTGGCGCCCGACGCGGTATCCACGGCCTTGTAGATGAAAGCGTCGGAAGCGGCCAGGTCGTTGGTGTCCTCGACGTACCAGGCCAGCTTGTCGGCGGTGAGCGGAAAGCTGAACATGGCGCCCGACCAGTTCATAAGCAGGTACTCGTCGTGAATCCAGGTAATGAGCTGCGAAAAATCAGCAGGGGTGAAGTACTCCAGTTTTATCATAGAAAGGGCAAAAGCTAACAGTGCTTATCAAGGCAACTGCGGCGTTGCCCATCTGGTTCCGGACCCGTAAAGGTAAGGCTTTTGCGCCGCTACGGAGGAGCTTTTTGCAGCCGTTTTGTGGGCCGCGCCGCCAATAAACTCGGGCCTGGCAGGGTAACAGAAACTTCGGATTCTACTTTGCCCCCAGCCAATGAGTCCTGCCGCAGATACTGTTTTGATTACCGGCGGCGGTTTGGCCCCGGCCGAGCGGTTTGTGCCGGCCGGCAGCACCATTAGCATCGTGGGTCGCCGCGCCGATAAGCTGACCGGGGCCCAGCGCAAAGTGCCCGCCCTGCCCGCCTCCGGGGTTCCCGGCGGGTCTTTGGCCGCCGCTACGGTGGCCCGGCTGGTGGCCGGCGAGCAGTACGTGGGCTACGGCACGCCGGAGGAGCGGCGGCTGGCTTCCCGGGCCGAAAACGACGCCTGGTTTGCCCAGCGGAACAACCGCTAGCCGCCGAAGCCGAACGTTGCCAGCGCTTCCCAGGGCCCGCCGCGGTAGGCCCACAGCTGCAGCCCCGTCCCGACGGCCTCGAACGGGGTGAACTCGGCGGTCAGCTGCTCATGCAAGGCCCGGGCGGCGGCGGGCGGCACCTTGTTCTGCACCGTCACGTGGGGGCGGCGGCGCTGCTGGTCCTGGGGGGTAAGCCGGGGCCACTACTGCGCCTGCAGCTCGCGGTGCAGCGCTTCCAGCGCGGCGCTTTCGAGGCGGTAGGCCACGCCCTGGCCCAGAAACTGCAGGCCACTGACTTGCAGCGGCAGCGGCTTGCATGCCTGGCAATATTGCCGCAGCTGGGCCGTAATGCCGGCCTGCTCGGTGCCGGGCAGGTGGTGAAACAGCGTGAGGTGGGCGGCCAGGTAGTTGCGCTCCTTGGGAAAGTAGAGCTGCCGCCGCTCGTTGAAAAACGCGGCGGCCGCGTCGTCCAGCGCCAGGGTCAGAATAAGCGGCGCGGTGGTTTCGGGACTGGTCATCTAGGCGGGGAGCAGCAGGTCGGTGCTCCGGATGAGGTGGCCGCCCTGGCTGACCAGCTGGGCCCGGGCCCGGGCCCAGCCTTCGGCACTGATGGCGCGGGTGGCATCCTCGAGCAGAAACGTGGCAAACCCTTCCTGCAGCGCGTCCTGGGCCGTAAAAAACACGCAGTAATCGGCGGCCAGGCCAGCCACGTACACCTGCGTGATGCCGCGGCCGCGCAGGTAGTCGGCCAGCCCGGTGGATTTCAGGTGGCCGTTGTCGTAAAACCCGCTGTAGCTGTCGATTTCCGGGTCGGTGCCCTTGCGGAAGATGGCCTCGATGCGGTGCTGGTCGAGGCCGGCGGCCAGCTCGGCGCCGGGCGTACCCTGCACGCAGTGGGTGGGCCAGAGCACCTGGGGCCGCCCGCCCAGCTCGGTGGTGTCGAACGGCTGCCGGCCCGGGTGGCTGGCGGCAAAGCTGCGGTGGGCCGCCGGGTGCCAGTCCTGGGTGGCCACGACCAGGTCGAAGTGCGACGGCAGGGCGTTGACCACGGCAATGATGGCGTCGCCATCGGCCACGGCCAGGCTGCCGCCGGGCAGAAAATCGTTTTGAATATCAATTACCAGCAGGGCCTTCATAACCGGGGAAAGTGGGAGGGAAGAGGTACACGGCTGCCCGGCCGCCGGCGTAGGCAGCCGGTTCGGGGCCGCTGCCCGGCCGCCGGGGCCAGCAAACCGGAGCAAGCGGAAAAAACACGGGCGGGTTCTGGCTATATTTAAAGCCCTGAAAAATCCGGCCGCTTCGCCCGGCTCCCGTGAATCCGTCTTTTGATGCAGCAACAAAGTAAGCAGGCAAACTTCTTTCCGCCGCCCCGGCCGGCCATGCGGCCGGGCAAATGGCGGGTGCTGCGGGCGGGTAAGCCAGGCTGGCTGATGCGTACGGTAGTGCTCCTGCTGCTGCTGGGCGCCGGGGTGCCGGCTCCCGCCCAGCCACCGATACTGCAGACGCTGGAATTTCTGCGGAGCATCGGTCCGGCGGCAGCTCCGGCCCCGACCGGCCCGGCCCGCGTGGTGTTTGCCATCGGCAGCGTCGGCAAGGCCGGCCGCACCCGGCCCGGGGTGCGCGCCCGGCTGCAGCTGTCCGGCCCGGCCGATTCCGTGACCCTGCGCGTGGTAGCCAGCCATACCGGCCTGGGCACCGCCACCGCTACCGTGGCGCGCCGTGCTGCCACGCACGGCGTGGAGCTGTATTTCCAGTCGGCCGCCGCCCCGGCCGTGGGGGGCGCCGACCTCACGCTGCGCTGGGAATACCGCGCTCCGGCCGGGAACTGGGTTAGTTTTGCCACCACCCGCCACCGGCTGTACTGGGTGCTCAGCGCCCCGGGCCTGCCCTGGGGCGGACCGCGGGAAGAAGAGCTGTGGGCGGCCACGCTGGCCGTCAGCTGCCGGGCCGCCGCCGGGGCCCGCACGCCCGAAGAAGCCGCCAGCGCCGTCACCCGCTTCGTGTACGGCAGCCGGGACGAGGCCAGCCAGCGCACCAAGTTTCAGTACAATCCCATGCTGCCCGATGCCAACCTCACCCACCTCGACGCGGCCGCCGGGCAGTACGTGGTCCGCACCGAGGACCTGCAGGCGCTGCTGGCCAGCCTGAACAACCCGGCCATGGCCCATCTGCAGCTCAACTGCTACGACGCGGCGGGCTGCGTGATGCTGCTCAGCAACGCCCTGGGCTGCCGGCTGCGGCGGGTGAAGGTGAACTCGGCCTACTACCTGGTCACCCGCAAGCTGATCCCGATGGGCTTCACCAAGCCCGCCAAAGCGGATTTTAGGGTGCATTGCGTGGCCTGGAGCGGCCCCCTCGACGAGCGGGGACTGGTGTACGACGCCTGCTTTGCCCTGCCGCCCGCGCCCGCCGCGGCCCCCGCTACTCCGCTGGCGGCCCTGCCCTTCGGCAGCAGCCAGCACCCGGGCTCCTACGCCGAGCGGGTGTTTACCAACAAGGAGGCCTTCTACCTTACGCCCCTGCCGGCCCTGGTTATCCGCCCGGCAGCGGTGCCCTAAGCGTGGCTGGGGCGGCGCCGGAACAGTTTATTTTTTGCAGCTTCGCGCTCCACCTCTTCTTGCCTGCCCCGTGTCGTATTCCCTTCTCGTCCGCAACTGCGGCCAGCTGCTCACCCTGGCCGGCGGCCCCGCGGATCGGCCCCTGAGCGGCCCCGCGCTGGCCGACTGGCAGATTCTCGAAAATGCCTTCGTGGCCTGCGAAGGGGAGAAAATAGTGGCCGTAGGTCCGATGGCGGCGCTGGACGAAGCGCGGGTGACGGCCGCCACCCAAACCCTGGACGCCGCCGGCGGAGTGGTGATGCCGGGGCTGGTGGAATGCCACACCCACCTGGTGTTTGCCGGCAACCGCGCCCACGAGTTTCAGCGCAAGCTGCAGGGCGAATCCTACCTCGACATTCTGGCCGCGGGCGGCGGCATCCTGAGCACGGTGCGCGCCACGCGGGCCGCCCCGGAGGCGGAGCTGCTGGCCAATGCCCTGCGCCACCTCCACGACTTCCGCCGCTACGGCATCACCACCCTCGAAGCCAAAAGCGGCTACGGCCTGGACTGCGACACCGAGCTGCGGCTGGTGCGCGTGGCCCGGGAGGCGGGCCGCCGGCAGCCCGTGCGCGTGGTGCCTACGTTTCTGGGCGCCCACGTCGTGCCGCCCGAGTACTGGGGCCGCGCCGCCGACTACCTGGATTTCCTGGCCGCCGACGTGCTGCCGGCCCTGCAAGGCGAGGCCGAGTTCGTGGATATCTTCTGCGAGGAAGGCGCTTTCAGCGCGGCGGAGGCGCGGCGCTACCTGCTCCGGGCCCGGGCGCTGGGTTTCGGCCTGAAGATTCACGCCGAGCAGCTCCACGACCTGGGCGGCAGCGCCATGGCCGCCGAGTTGGGCGCCGTCAGCGTGGACCACTGCGACTACCTCAACCCCACCGATGCAGCCCGGGTGGCTGCCGCGGGCATCACGGTGGCCGTGCTGCTGCCGCTGGTGCCGCTGTTTCTGCGCCAGGAGAAGTACGCCCCCGGCCGGCAGCTCATCGACCAGGGGGTGCCCGTTGCCGTCAGCACCGATTTCAATCCCGGCTCCTGCCCGAGCAAAAACCTGTGGCTGGCGCTGTCGATGGCCTGCCTGAAAATGGGCTTCACGCCGAAAGAGGCCCTGGCCGCCGTGACCCTGAACGCCGCCTGGGCCCTGAATCTGGCCGCCGAAATCGGGAGTGTGGAAGTGGGCAAGCAGGCCGACCTGCTGGTGCTGGACGTGCGCGACTACCAGGAAATACCCTACTGGCTGGGCGAAAACCCGGTGCGCGAAGTCGTTATCGGCGGGCAGCGGCAGAACCTGTCTGACCACTAGAAAAACGAAAACGGCAGCTGCTCTCAGCCCCTATGACCGGCGGACCCGACGAAGGGTGGCGTAAGGGAATAAAAAAAGGGAGGGGGTGCCCGCCAGCTCAAAACCGCCTGCCAGGGCGGAACGCGAGGAGCACTTCTGATTTCTGCGCTTACCTTTAACGCCGATCCAACGCCCGTCTTATGCTGCTGCCCCTCTACCAGATCGACGCCTTCACCGACCGGATTTTTGCCGGCAACCCCGCCGCCGTATGCCCGCTCACCGCGTGGCTGCCCGCCGAAACCATGCAGGCCATTGCCGCCGAGAATAACCTGGCCGAAACCGCCTTTTTCGTGCTGCGCGCAGGCGCCGACTACGACATCCGCTGGTTTACGCCCACGGCCGAAATTGACCTCTGCGGGCACGCCACGCTGGCCTCGGCCCACGTGCTGTTTCGCCACCTCAATTTCCAGGGCGAGGAGCTTACCTTCCACTCCAAAAGTGGTCCGCTGCGGGTGCGCCACGCCGCCGACGGGCGCTTCACCCTCGACTTTCCCTCGCGCCCGCCCCAGCAGCTGGCCGTGCATCCCACCGGCCTGCGCGACGCCCTGCACGCCACGCCCCTCGACGTGCTGGCCTCCCGCGACCTGGTTACGCTGTTCGGCTCCGAGGCCGAAGTGCTGGCCCTGAACCCGGATTTTGCCAGAATTGCGGCCCTGGAGTACGTGGGCGTTATTGCCACCGCCCCCGGTACCAACGGCATCGACTTCGTGTCGCGCTTTTTTGCGCCCCGGGTGGGCGTGCCCGAAGACCCGGTGACCGGCTCGGCCCACGCCACGCTGATTCCGTACTGGGCCGCCCGCCTGGGCAAAAACGTGCTGCGCGCCCGGCAGGTGTCGGCCCGCGGCGGCGACCTGTGGTGCGAGCTGCGCGGCGACCGGGCCCTGATGAGCGGCTACGCAGTGACGTATCTGAAGGGCGAGATTGAAATCGGATAGCAGGCAAAAACTATGATCTACGTCCTGATATAGTCGATCTAGAAGCCGATTTATATTTTCTCTATGATGCGTTATTCCGCTGCCAAAGGGTTGCTTGTGTCTCTGCTCTGCACCCTTCTGACCACCACCTACGCCCAGAGCCCCGCCGAGGTAAAAGCACTAATCAAAGAGGGCGTGGCCCTCTACGATGCCGGCAAGTACGATGAGGCCGTGCTGCGCTACCGCCAGGCGCTGAAGCTGGCTCCCGACGACTTCACGGCCCAGTACGAGTTGGCCCTGACCTACGGCTCGTTGGGCCGCCCCGAGGAAGTGGTTGAGATGAGTAAGAAGCTGCTGCTGAACGAGGCCCGCGCCGATGCCAACGTGTACGTCATCTACGGCACGGCCCTCGACGACCTGAAAAAGCCCCGGGAAGCCGTGCGGATTTATCAGGCCGGGCTGAAGAAATTCCCCGACCAGGGGCTGCTCTACTACAACTTGGGCGTGACCCAGGCCGGGCTCCAGCAGTATGAGGAGGCCATAGTCAGCCTGCAGCAGGCGGTGCGCAAAAATCCGGGCCATGCCAGCGCCCATCGCGTGCTGGGGGCCCTAACGGCGGCCGGCGGCAACCGGGTGCCGGCCGTGCTGGAATACCTGCGCTTTTTGCAGCTCGAACCCCTCACCGAGCGGTCGGCGCCCAACCTGGCGCTGCTCGACAAGCTGCTGGCCCGGGGCGTGACGCCCACCTCCGACAGCAGCGTGACCATCAGCCTGGATAGGGACGTGCTCAAGCAGATGAACAGCCGCAAAAGCAAGCCCGACAACTTCGGCCAGGCCGACATGCTGCTGTCGATGAAAGGGGCGAAGGACAAGGCCCTGCTCAGCAAGGGCCAGCTGCCCACCGAGCGCCTGATTGAAAAGCTCGGCACGCTGCTGGAAAGCCTAGCTGAGCAGAAGCCAGCCACGCGCCCCGGCTTTGCCTGGGAATACTACGTACCCTACTTTATTGATTTGCAAAGGGCCGGCTACCTGCCCACGCTGGCCTACCTGGTGCAGGCCTCGCGCACGGCCCAGCCCGAGGTGCCGCAGTGGCTGGAGCAGCACTCCCGGGAAGTGAAGGAGCTGCGGGAATGGTCGAAGGCCTACGCCTGGCCCAAGTAGGGGCCAGCTACCGCCCCTGCTCCCGCTGGTATGGCCCGCCCTCCAGCACCTGGGTCACGAACAGCGCTTTGCCCGGCACGGCCAGCAAGGCCAGATGCACGGCCGCACTCACGCCCACGTAGCGCACTACGCGGCCATTGCGGAACTCGATTTCCAGCGTCCGCGTGTCGGCCTCGTAGCCGACGGCTTTCAGGGACGTGGAGCGGATGGGCTGGCGCTTCATAGGCTAGTGGCTTAAGTGACCGGACTGTATAATAATAAGGGTGAGCGGCGCCGGCTACGCTACTTGGCCTTGACTGCCGTGGTGGCTTTGGTCGGGGCCTTCTTGCTCGCCACCGGGGCGGCCAGCTTGTCGGGGTTGTCGGCCAGGAACTTACCCCAGCTTTTGCCGCCGGCCTTCACGTTGTTGCCTTTCTGGTAGTGGTGGCACAGGGCCACGGCCAGTGCGTCGGTGGCATCCAGAAACTTGCTGGCTTTCTCGATGGGCGGCAGCGTGAGCGTCTGGCGCAGCATGTGGGCCACGTGCTCCTTGGTGGCATTGCCCGAGCCGGTTACCGACTGCTTCACCTTGGTGGGCGCATATTCGACGTAGGGAATCTGGCGCGACAGGCAGGCGGCAATGGCCACGCCCTGGGCCCGGCCCAGCTTGAGCATGCTCTGCACGTTGACCCCGAAAAACGGCGCTTCGATGGCCAGCTCGTCGGGCAGAAACTCGTCGATCAGCTCCAGCATCCGCTCAAAGATCCGCTTGAGCTTCAGGGCGTGGTTGGGCCCGATCTTCTTCATGTCGATGACGTCGTAGCGTAGCACCGTCACCTTTTGCCCGCGCACCTCAATGACGGCGTAGCCCATAATCTGGGTGCCCGGATCGACGCCCATGATGACTTTGGGCAGCAGATCGGGGGAGTCGGGGAGGCGGGCCATAGGGGATTCGGAAAGAAGAGGGTCGGGGCCGGCGGCCGTTGGACTGGAGTCGGTAACTTGCCGTCCGTAACCAACCGTTCTGCCGCCGCCGTGCCCGAGCACCCTTTACAAAACTACACCCAAAAGCCGGAACAAGTGACGCGGCGGCGGCGCGGGCTGGTGGTGGCGGGCAAGCTGCTCATCACCGGCCTCACCCTGGGTTTGCTCTACCACTCGGTCTTTGCCGACAAAGCCACGGCGGCGGCCTGGCGGCAGCTGCTGGCCTCAGCCCTGACCGGGGCGGGGCAGGCGCCGGTGCTGGCGGCCCTGGCGCTGGTGCCCGTCAACTGGGGGCTGGAGGCCTGGAAGTGGTGGCGGCTGGCCCGGCACCTGGAGCCCGTGTCGTTCCGGCGCAGCTTCCGGGCCGTGCTGGTGGGCCTCACCCTGGGCTTCGTCACGCCCAACCGGGTGGGCGACTACGCCGGCCGTATCATCGAGCTGAAAAGTCGCCGCCTCGACGCGCTGGGGGCCGTTTTTCTGGGGCGCTACTGTCAGCTGGTCGTCACGGTGCTGGCTGGCACGGCGGGGCTGCTGTACTTTCTGCTCACGTTTTACCTGCGCGGCTACCCGGCCTCGGGCCTGGGGCTGGTGGTGGCAACGGTGCTCCTCAACCTGCTCGTGCTGCTGCCGCTCTACCGCTCCCGCCTGCTGCTGGCGGCCCTCACGCTGGTGCGCCCCCTGCGCCGCTTCCGCCGCTACCTGGCCGTGATGCCCACCTACTCGGCCCGCGCCATTCACGTCGTGCTGGCTATTTCGGCGTTGCGCTACGCCGTGTTCTGCGCGCAGTTTGGGCTGCTGCTGCTGGCCTACGACGCCCACGCGCCGTTTGGGCCGGGCTTTGCCGCCATTGCGGGCACGTTTCTGCTCAAGTCCCTGGTGCCCTCGCTCAATGCCCTGGCCGATGTGGGCGTGCGGGAGCTGTCGGCCACCCACCTGTTTGGGCTGCTCCACGAGCCCGCGCTGCCGGTGCTCAGCGCCAGCCTGAGCCTGTGGGTGCTCAACATTGCCCTGCCCAGCGCCGCCGGCCTGCTGTTCGTGCTGCGCCTGAAGGTGTTCCGGAAAAATAACGCCGACACGCCATGAGCCTAGCTCTTTCGGTGGTCCTGGGACTGGGGCTGCTCAGCGTCCCGCTGCTATACGCCCGTCAGCTGCTGCGCTTCCGCCGCGCCTGGCTGCGGCTGCCCGCTGCCGGCCCGGATTACAACGTGCCTCCGGCCACCGGGCTGCAGCTTTCCGTGCTTATTGCCGCCCGCAACGAGGCCCGGAACCTGCCCGCTTTGCTCCAGGACCTGCACCGGCAGCGCCTGCCCGCCGCCCAGTTCGAGGTGCTGGTTATCGATGACCACTCCGCTGACGACACGGCGGCGGTAGTGCAGGACTGGGCCAGGCGGGTGAAGTACCCACTACGACTGATTTCATTGGCTGACCTGCCCGGCGCGCAAACCGGGAAAAAGGCGGCCATCGGCACCGGGCTGGGGGCCGCCGGTGCGGCCTGGGTGGTCTGCACCGACGCCGACTGCCGCGTAGGCCCCGACTGGATGATGGCCCACGCCGCGCTGGCCGCTGCGCCGGAAGTGCAGTTCGTCAGCGGGCCGGTGCTGCTGACCGGCCGCGGCTGGCTGGCCGAGCTGCAGGGCGTGGAGCTGGCGGCCCTGGTTGGGGTGGGGGCCGCCGGTATCGGGCTGGGCCGGCCTACGATGTGCAACGGGGCCAACCTGGGCTACCGCAAAGCCGCCTTTGCTGCCGTGCGGGGCTTTGCCGGCAATGAGCACGTGCCCAGCGGCGACGACGAGTTTCTGCTCCACAAGATTCACGCGGCCTACCCCGGCGGTATCCGGTTTCTGCGCGACGCCAGCGCCCTGGTGCGCACGGCCGCCCAGCCCACGCTGGGCACGCTGCTCAGCCAGCGGGTGCGCTGGGCCAGCAAGTGGCAGCACTACCAGCAGCCAGCGCCCCGGCAATTGGCCGTGCTGGTGCTGCTGGCCAACGTGACGCTACTGGCCGGGCTGATTCTGAGCTCTCTTTGGCCTGCGCTTATGCCCTGGGTGCTGGCCGCCTGGACCGTGAAGCTCGGCGCCGACGTGTGGTTTCTGCTGCCGGTGCTGGGCTTTATGGGTCGGCGGCGGTGGCTGGCCTGGCTGCCGCTGCTGCAGCTGGCCTACGCGCCCTACGCCCTGGCCACGGGCCTGCTCGGGCTGCGCGGGGGCTACGAGTGGAAGGGCCGCAAAACGGGATAGTAGCACCATCAGCCAGCTTTTTCCTACTGCCAAAAAAAACTTCTTGGTTGGCCAGCGGCAGGGGAGCGTTTATGGGGGCAACTGCCTACCTTTGGGCACAACCCATAGTCCACCTTTGGGGAGGCCCGTTAGTTACTACCTACTTCTTTCGTTCCGTGTTTCGCTCGGCTGCTTTCCGTCTGCACCTCTCTGTGCTGCTGCTCCTGCTCTTTGGGCGGATGCTGGCGCCGGAGGCATGGGTGCTGGTGCTGCACGCCCACGAGCACACCCAGGAGGAAGCCGCCCAGGCGCCGGCCGCAGCCCGCAAGGACAAGCCGCTGCTGACTCCTCAGCACCAGCACTGCCACGTCGACCAGTTTTACCACGTACCGCTGCTGCCGGCTGCGCCCGTTCTCGTCCCGGTGCCGGTGTCGCGGGTTGGGTTCACCGTGCGGGCCATCCTACCGGTGCCCGGCCTACCCAGTGTAGACCAGTGCGAGCGGGCTGCTCGCGGGCCGCCCCAGGCGTAGCCCGCCGTGGCACGGTGGGCTCCTGACGAGCCGCGCTAAGCAGCGCGGCCTTGCGTCACCGCTGCGGCGAAGTGCCACTTCGCCCCGCGGCCCCTTTTCTTTTTCATGCGTGTACATCCCTCGCTTTCCCTTTGGGGAAGAGGCGGTTGGCGCGTGGCTTTGGGCTTGGCCGGTCTGCTGCAGGGCGCACCGGCAAGCGCCCAGACGGGTACCGTTGCTCCCGCCCCCCCGGCTCCGGCCGGGCTGGCTGCGGCGTGCAACTTAGCCCTGGCCGGCCGGGTCGCCGACCACGAAACCGGGCAGCTGCTGCCCGGTGCCACCGCCCGCCTGCTCGAAACCCACGACGTCAGCGCCGCCGATACGTTCGGCAATTACCACTTCCACGTTTGTCCTGGTCTTTACCACCTCGAAATCAGCTTCGTGGGCTACCGCCCCGAAACGGTGGAGGTGCGCGTGGGCAGCGCCACCGTGCGCAACTTCCGCCTGCACCCCGACGCCGTGCTGCTGCAGGGCGCGCTGGTGCGCGGGCAACGGGTGGAAGCTCCGGTCCCGCAGGTCACGGCCGCGCTGAGCGGGGCCGCCCTGCAGGCGACGCGGGGCCAGGCCCTGGGGGAAGCACTGCTGAAAGTGAGCGGGGTGTCGGCCATTCAGACGGGTCCGAGCGTGTTCAAGCCCATGATTCACGGGCTGCACTCCAACCGCGTGGCCCTGTTCAACAACGGGGTGCGGCAGGAGGGCCAGCAGTGGGGGCAGGAGCACGGCCCGGAAATCGACCCCTTCGTGGCCGCCCGCCTCACGGTGGTCAAGGGGGCGGCGGCCGTGCGCTACGGTGCCGATGCCATCGGCGGGGTGGTGCTCACCGAGCCGGCGGCCCTGCCCGACTCGGCCGGTCTGAGCGGCGAGGCCCATCTGGTCGGGGCCAGCAACAACGGCCTGGGCGCGGCCTCGCTCACGCTGCAGGGCGGCGCCAAGCGGGTGCCGGGCCTGGCTGGTCGGGTGGTGGGCACGGTACGGCGCGCCGGGCTGGCTGCCACGCCCGACTACCGGATTGCCAACTCGGGCCTCGCCGAATACAGCTACGCCGGCACGCTGGGCTACCAACGTACGCGGTGGGGGACGGAAGTGTTCTTCAGCCAGTACAACGCCCGGCTGGGGTTGTACCCGCTGCCCGAAAACGCCCGCGCCGCCCAGCAGAACACGCCCCGCGTGGCCCAGGACTTCACCTACGCTATCGACCGGGGCTACCAGGACCTGCGCCATTCCCTGCTCAAGCTCAGCAGCACCTACCGGCTGGGCGGCTGGGGCGGGCGGCTGGGGCTGACCGTGGCTCAGCAGTGGGACGAGCGGGGCGAGTACGACAAGTTCCGCCCCCGCAACGACCAGACGGCCGCCAAAAACCTGCCCGAGCTGGACTACCGCAACGAAACCGGCACCGCCGAGCTGCGCTGGGAGCCGCGGCCCCGGGGCAGTTTCAGCGGCGAGCTGGGGGTCAGCGGCACCTACCAGAACAACACCTACCGCCCGGGCTCGCGCTTCTTTATGCCCTACTACACCAACCAGGTGCTGGGGCTGTACGGGCTCGGGCGCTGGCGGCCCACCACGCGCTGGCTGCTCGAAGCCGGCCTGCGCGGCGACTGGCGCCTGCTCAACACCCGACGGCCCACCCGGCCGGCGGGGGTGTTCACGGTGGTCGAAGAGGACTTTGCCTACCGTACGCCGGCCGCTTCGCTGGGCGCGGTGTGGGACGCCTCGCCCCACGTAACCCTGCGGGCCGACGCCAGCCTGAACCAGCGGGCCCCGGCGGCCAACGAGCGGGCCAGCCAGGGCGTACATGGCGGCCTGTACGAGGAGGGCTACGACATCTCCCGGGCACCCGGAGCGCCGGCCCTCACCCCCGAAACGGCGCAGGGCGTGAACCTTACCGCCACCTGGCACGACAACCCGCGCTTCAACGGGGAAATAACCGTGTATCAGACTGCCTTTGAGGGCTACATCTACCAGACGCCCATCCCGGAGGTGCTCAGCGTGCGGGGCCTGTTTCCCTCGTTTCGCTACCAGCAGACCGATACCCGGTTTCGGGGCGCCGACCTGCTGGCCACCTTCCGCCTGCGGCCCGTGCTCACGCTGGGGTTGAAGGCTGCTACGGTGCGGGAGCGGGACGTGACGAAGAACGACTACCTGATTCTGGCTCCTGCCGACCGGGCCGAAACCTGGCTGCGCTACGAGCAGCCGGCCACCCGCACGCCACTCCGGCTGGGGGGCTTCTATGCCCAGGCCGGGGTGCAGGCCGTGGCCCGGCAAACCCGCACGCCCCGCCCCGAAAACGGGCAGGACTACCAGGCCCCACCGGCCGGCTACGCCCTGCTCAATGCCGAAGCCGGCCTGGTGCTGGGACCGGCCACGCGCCACCCGCTGAGCCTGGGCGTGAGTGGCACCAACCTGCTCAACACCCGCTACCGCGACTACCTCAACCGCTACCGCTACTACCTCGACGAGCTGGGCCGCAACGTCACAGTCCGACTCAAACTCACCTTTTAATTTTTCACAACTCTCTTTTTACTCCTCCAACCCCATGAAAATCACCACGTCAACCCCCAACCGTTTCCAGCTGTCGGCCAAGCCCCTGGTGGCGCTGCTGCTGGCCCTGCCACTAGCCTTTTCGGCCTGCAAAAACGACGACGACGAGCCCGAGCCCGAAGAGGACAACGAGCTGATTACGACCGTTACGTACGCGCTGACGCCCGCCGGCGGCAGCACCGCCCCGGCCGCTACCATCACCTGGGAAGATCTGGACGGCGCCGGCGGCGCGGCCCCGGTCATCACCGGCGGCCCGCTGGCGCTGCGCGCCAATACCACCTACACCGGCACCATCACCCTGCTCGACAAGACCAAAAACCCGGTGGCCAACATTACGGAGGAAGTAGCCACGGAAAAAGAAGACCACCTGTTCTTCTACGACCCCACGCCCGCGGGCCTGCTGACCGTGACCCGCACCGACCGCGACGCCAACAACCGCGAAGTGGGCCTGGTCACGCGCCTGCTAACCACGACGGCGGCCACGGGCTCCTTGAAAATCACGTTGCGCCACCAGCCGGGCGTGAAGGACGGTACTGCCGGCCCGGGCGACGTGGATGTGGAAGCTACGGTCCCGGTAGCGGTGCAATAGGGCGCCGGCGCAACGGCCGTCGACTCCGCTTTCCGGAAAAAGCCGCCGCCTGGTTGTCGGTTGGTGAGAACCGACAGCCAGGCGTAAGGGCAGTGGGTGCCTGCAAGCCGCCCACTGCCCCGGCTTGACTCCGGGCTTCCGGAGCTGGAGCTGCCTTTTTTCCTGGTTTCTATCCTGGTTTTTTTTCGCTCGGTTATGCCTAAAATTCCGCTACCTGCTCATAGCGCCTACGAAATGATTGTTGTAGGAGCCAGCAACGCTGGTCTGAGCGCGGCCTTGGTTCTGGGCCGGGCCCGCCGCCGCGTACTGGTGCTCGACGATGGCGGCCTGCCCGCAACCGCCGCCTTGCACCCCCACGGCTTTTTTGCCCGCGATGGGTCCGACCCCCGACGAGCGCTGGGCCTCGGACGGGAGCAGCTGCTGCCTTACCCGGTAGAGTTCAGCGCGCACGAAGCCCGACAAGCAAAGCTAACCCCTGCCGGCATCGTACTGACTCTGGGCAGCGGCACCGTGGTGACGACTCCCTCGTTGCTGCTGGCTACCGGCATGTCCGACGAGCTGCCCGCTATTCCGGGCGTGGCCGCATTGTGGGGCCGGGGCGTGTACCACTGCCCGTATTGCCACGGCTGGGAGAATCGCTACAATCAGGTTGCCGTGTACGGTGGTGGGCGCGCGGGGTACCAGCAGGCCGTGCTGCTGCACCACTGGTGTCCGCGGCTAACGCTCAACACCGACGGGCCCGCCGATCTGACCCCCGAGCAGCGGGCCCATCTGAGGGCGTTGGCCATTGTAGTCGAAGAAGCACCCGTGTCGGCGCTGGATGGCTCCGCCAAATGCCTGCGGGCCCTTGAGCTGCAGGATGGGCGCCGCCAGCCAGTGGACGCGGTATTTCTGCGTCCTAACCAGCGGCAGCGTAGTACTCTGGCCGCCCAGCTGGGCTGTGCCTTCACTCCCGAAGGCGGGTACGTGCAGGTAAGTGAGACGGGCCTGACCGGCATCCCCGGCGTGTATGCCGTGGGCGACATGACCGGGCCTTTTCAGCAAGCTATTCTGGCCGCGGCCAGCGGCACCCGGGCCGCGGCCGCCCTCAACGATGCGCTTATCCTGCGCCGTAGCGCGGCCGCCTAGCCCAGCGCTCAGCGCCTGCGAAGGGAAAGCTCTGTACTGCCCGGCAATAAGGCGGCGCGGGGGCTACGGGCGGAAAGGTTGAAAGACGGGTAAATAGCGCCAAAACACCTTGTTTTCCGGCTTTTTCGGGGCGTACTTATCTGGTGAAACAATGGTGTTCACTTAGCCCCGAAGAAGATGCGCAAAGTTGAGTTTGCCTGGCTGCTGCCCGTGTGTGTGGTGTTGATAATCTGCGCTATCGGTGCCGTGTTGCTTGCTGCTGTCAACCGCCTGCAGGAGCCGGCCCCGGCTGAGTTGGCCGCAGCCAGCGGGCTATCCGCTGATTCAACCTTAGCGGCCCAGCTGGCTCCCGCCGATACGGTTCCTGTCGATTCCAAAGCCGTAGCCGCCGGCGACGCCCTGTTTAAAAGCAACTGCGCCCAGTGCCATGCGGCCAACGACGTGGTGGTGGGGCCGGCGCTGGCGGGCATCTCGGAGCGCCGCCCGCTTTCCTGGATTATTCCCTGGGTAAAGAACTTCGGCAAAATGGTAGCCCGCGGCGACGAGTACGCGGTGAAGATTTTCAACCAGTACCAGAAGCAGCAGATGCCCAGCTTCCAGCTCTCGGAAGCCGAAATCAAGGATATAGGGGCTTATATCGAAACCCAGCGGGCTATGGCGCGGGCGCCCCGCAGTCAATATGCAGCGCTGCTGCCCTAACCAGCGCCTGCCGCTGCGGCGATGCACGTTTGATTTCCCTTTCCGGCGCGGTAACGCTACATTTGCTGACCTCACCTGCCCTTCGTTTCCGTGACCAACTCCGAATTCGACATTCTCGACGAGCTGTACTTCGTTACTTCCTTCCGCGACCTGGCTCAGAAAACCAGCCTGCCGGTGCCCGCGCTGGAAAACGGCCTGCGCACCCTGCTGGAGCAGGACTACGTGAAGTGCTTCTATCCCGACCCGGATACGGAGCTGGCCTATGAGGTGACTTCCTTCGGCGCCATCGGGCGCGACTGCTACTACCTGGCCACCAAGGCCGGGCTGCTGGCGCACAACTCCCGCTAGCGGTGGCCGCCGCCTCCGTTCCTGCTGCTCCCGTCGTTCGGGCGGTACCCGTGGCGCGGGCGCCGGGCTACTACGTGCGGCAGCGCCTGCTCCAAAACCGGCCCGCCATGCTCGGACTGGGCTTTATCGGGCTGTGCGTACTCATTGCCCTGGCCGGCTACTGGGTGCTGCCCGACAACTCCCCCGACGCCAACAACGGCCTGGTGCAGCTGCAGAAGGAGCCGCCCGGCTTCACGGCCACCATCCTGCGCCTACCGCGGCCCGACTCGGCCCGCACGGCCGACGACAACATGCTGCGCACCTGGCAGCGCGGCCGGGAGCCCCGGTTTCGCGACTCGCCCATCGGCAGCTACCGCTTCGTGGGCGACTCAGTCCGGATTGAGCCTTACCAAAACCACAGCGCCCTGGCCGAGCTGCCCCAAACCCTGGCCTTGGCCGCGGTGGCGGGCCACGCCGGCCCGGCGGCCGCGCTGCGCCAAGAAGTGGAGCAGGAGCATATTATCCGGCGCATCTACTGGCTGGGTACCGACAAAGCCGGCCGCGACGAGCTGAGCCGCCTGCTGCTGGGTACGCGCATCTCGCTGGGCATCGGGCTGGTGGCGGTGCTGATTTCCCTGGCCCTGGGCATGCTGGTGGGCGCGCTGGCCGGCTACCTCGGCGGCTGGGTCGACAGCCTGCTGCTGGGGCTGATGACGGTGGTGTGGAGCATTCCGGGCATCATGCTGGTCATTGCCATTTCCCTGGCCCTCGACAGCAAGGGCGTCTGGACTTCGTTTGTGGCCGTGGGCCTCACCATGTGGGTCGATGTGGCCCGGGTGGTGCGCGGGCAGATGCTGGGCCTGCGCGAGAAAACCTTCGTGGAAGCCGGCCGGGTGCTGGGCCTGCCCCAGAGCCGCCTGATCATCCGCCACCTGCTGCCCAACATGACCGGCCCGCTTATCGTCATTGCAACCTCTAACTTCGCGGCGGCCATTCTGCTCGAAGCGGGCCTGAGCTTTCTGGGCCTGGGCGTGCAGCCGCCGGCTCCTTCCTGGGGGCTGATGGTGAATGAGGGCTTCCAGCTGCTGGGCACCCGGGCCGGTCTGTGGCTGACGCTGCTGCCCGGCTTGGCTATCAGTGTGCTGGTGCTTAGCTTTAACCTGCTGGGCAACGGCCTGCGCGATGCCTACGACCCCAAGACGCCGCTTGGCGGCTGACTGGTTTTTGGTTGGCAGTTCTTGGTTTTTGGCCCAGGCCCGATTCCAATAACCGACAACCAAAAACTGCTAACCAAAAACCACCAAAATGCCCGATACCAACCTGCTCCAACCCAACGCGGATGCCCTGACGCTGCGCAAGCAGCTGCTGCTCAAAAAGCAGGAGCTGAGCGCCCTGCTGGAAATCACGCAGGCCATCAACCAGGATACCACCGAGGAAGCGCTGTACAAGATCTTCCAGTTTACCCTGCTCGGGCAGCTCAACATCCGCCGCATCGTGGTGTACCTGAAGGAAGAGCGGCAGTGGCAGTGCGTGGTGTCGTTTGGCTTCCAGCTGGCCGATTTCAAAAAGATTGAGCTGCCGGAAGACATTATCGACCACTGCACCTCCGTGCCCTGTCCCGTCGGTAGCTACGCGCTGGGTGCGGAGTGGCAGCAGCTGGAAACCATCATTCCGGTGGTGCAGAAAGATGCCGTGCTGGCCTACGTCATGATTGGCAACGTGCAGCCCGACTACGCCAACGAGGAAGCCACCAGCTTTCTGCAGACGCTGAGCAACATCCTGATCGGGGCCATTGAAAACCGCCGGCTCAACCGCCAGCGCGTGGCCGCGGCCGCCATCCGCAAGGAGATTGAAATTGCCCAGGAAGTGCAGAACATGCTCTTTCCCAGCAAGCTGCCCAACGATGCCGCCGTGGCCGTGCACGCCAGCTACGTGCCCCACACCGCCATTGGCGGCGACTACTACGACGTGGTAACTATCGACAAGGACAAGTTCATGTTCTGCGTGGCCGACGTGTCGGGCAAGGGCGTGCCGGCCTCGCTGCTGATGTCGAACTTCCAGGCCGGGCTGCGCACGCTGCTGCGCCAGCACGTGGATCTGGCCACCATCGTGCACGAGCTCAACCACCTGCTGTTCCGCAACTCGGGGGGCGAGAAGTTCATCACCGTGTTCTTCGGCATCTACGACCGCAGCACCCGCCACCTGCAATACGTGAATGCCGGCCACAACGACCCCATCCTGCTGCCCGATACCGGCCCGATCCAATACCTGAAAGACGGCACCGTGATGCTGGGCATTATGGAGGAGCTGCCGATGCTGAACGTGGGCGAAACCCAGATTCCGCCCCACTCGCTGCTGCTCAACTACACCGACGGCCTCACCGAAGTCTTCAATGCCGCCGGCGAGGAGTACGGCGAGGAAGGCCTGATCAGCCTGATGCGCCGCAACCGCTACCTGCCCCTGAAGGGCCTGCACGCGGAAATGCTGCGCGAAATCGAGGCCTTCAACGTCAACGACACCCAGTTCTCCGACGACATCACCATCCTGAGCTGCCGGTTTAAGTAGGGAATTAGTAAGTAAGAAGCAGTAATGAGGAATTGGCAAGGCCGACGCTTCTCCGCAAGGGGAGAGGCGTCGGCCTTGGTGCGTTTGGCAGAAGGTGCAGGAGCCCCTGTAGTAGCCTGAATTCTTACTTGCTAACTACAAATTCCGTATCCCCTTCCTCCACAATCCAGCTTTCGGCCCGCATCAGAATGGCCAGGGCGATGTAGAAGAAGGAGCCGACTTTGTCGACTTCGACCAGCTCGTTGAGCAGCAGGTGGAAGGTGATGACCACCAGTGACAGGCCCGCCGCCAGCACCACGCGCCGGTGCTGGGCCGAGCGGCTGCGGTGGTACAGGCGCTCTACCTGAAGCAGGGCCGCCCCGATCAGGACGGCGAACAGCAGAAAGCCCGGGAAGCCCTGCTCGGCCAGCTGCAGCAGAAAGTAGTTGTGGGTGGTCGACTTCTCACGGTTGTCGCTCACGTAGGTGCGGAAGCTCTTGACGGTGTAGCGCCGGTACTCGGGGTAGAACGTGCTCGGGCCGCTGCCGGTAACGGGCTTTTCGCTGACCATGCGCGCCGCTGCCACCCAGCGGTACACCCGCTCCATGCCCGACACGTCCTCCATCTTGTAGGTGGCCTCCAGGTGCTTCTCGAAGTTGTGCTTGTTGAAGACGGTCTTCTCGAAGTCCGGGGCGTAGAGCATGTAGTTGTTCTGACTCATAAAGTAGAACGCCCCGCTCGTGGCCGCCAGGGCCGCGACGGCCAGTACCACCCGCGTCAGGCGCAGGCGCAGCACCAGATAAAACAGACCCGCAATGGGCAGCGACAGAATGGAAGCCCGGGTGTAGGAGAGCAGCACGCCGAACAGCAGAATGCCCAGCGCCCCCCGCCACAGGGTGCGCCGAAGGCCCGGCTCGGCGTCGCGGGCGGCGTAAAAGGCGTAGGGCACCAGCAGCGCCGCCACCACGGCGTAGATGACGTGGTTGATGTAGAAGGGCTGAATGGCCCAGTTGATGGAATCGAAGGAAAAGCCCTTGGTGCCGTGCCGCGCCGCCGTGTAGAGCACCGTGATGACGGCGCTGCTCACGTAAAACGCCGCCACCCGCCACACGTCGGCGGGCCGGCGCACGATGGTGAGCGTGACGAACACGAAGGGTACGATGTACCAGGTTTTGGCCAGCAGGTACTTTACCGACTTCACCGTATTCACCGAAAACACCGTGGACACCACCGAC
The DNA here is from genome assembly GCF_039539525.1 of Hymenobacter algoricola. Lineage (NCBI taxonomy): Bacteria > Pseudomonadati > Bacteroidota > Cytophagia > Cytophagales > Hymenobacteraceae > Hymenobacter > Hymenobacter algoricola. The sequence goes on from NZ_BAABDH010000021.1 coordinate 47,321, forward strand.
CACAGCAGCGCCAGAGCCATAATGATGACCAGCGGATGGGCCCAGAACCGGGCCGGCACGTGGGTTTTGCCCAGCACCACGCTCACCGCGAAGCAACCCAGCAGCACCAGCATCAGCGGCTCGGAGGGCACGTCCATGCTCAAGCCGCCGGGCAGCCCGATTTCGCGGGAGAAGGCCAGGGCAAACAGCAGCCCGTAGTACACCCAGCGCCAGTCTACGAGCAGCACGCCCACGCCCAGCACGGCCAGGGGCAGCGCCAGCAGCAAGGGGCTCTGGCTCAGGCCCGCCGTGGCCCCGATCAGCAGCAGCCCGGCAATGAAGACCACGAACAGCCGCTGGGCGGTGTCGCGCGGCCACAGGCGCTCCAGCAAAGTCGGCGTGGTTTCCATGGTTATTCGCGGGCCCGGCCCAGGCTCAGGTTGCCGCGGTAGAGCTCGAGCAGGGTGATGAAGATAACCGAGAGCACCAGCGTAATCAGCACCGACGACAATACAATCAGCCAGCGCACGGGGGCCGTTTTCTTGGTGGCGGGGAAGGCTTTCTGCACCACGTAAATCGAGGAGATCTTGCCGCTGATGGCCAGCTTGGCGGTTTCGTAGGCGTTGCGGGCCCCGATCAGGCGGCCCTGCAAGTCGTTGAAGCGGGCGTAGAGCGTGGTCATCAGGTCGGTGCCGGCCACGTAGTTTTCCAGGTTCAGCAGGTTGCCGCCGTCGGCCTGGGTGAGGCCCTTCAGGGCGCGGCGCAGGCCGGCAGCCCGGCGGGAGTCGCCTTCGCCCTCGGCCCGGCGCAGGTCGGTTTCGGTCTGGATGATTTCCTGAGCCAGGTAGCGCGACTCCCGGTCCATGCCGTAGATACCGTAGCGGCGGCGGCCCCGCACCAGGCTGTCGCGGGTGGCGGCGTACTGCTGCTCGAGGTAGGTTTTCCGTTCGCCGTAGAGCTCAATCACCTTGCCGCGGTTTTCGAAGGTGAGCTGCTGATTGATGGAGTCAATAACCTGGGTGAGGGTATTGGCGATTTTGGCAGCCAACACCTTATCCCGATCCTTGAAGGTCAGCTCAATGGCGTCGCGGTCGTTGTGCACGACCGCCAGGTTGCTGTTGAACTCGTCGAGGGCAGTCTGGTCGGCTAGGTCGTTGCCGGGCTTGCCGGCCTTGTAGTGCTGGTGGAGCTGGAAGCGCTTAATCATCAACTCGGCCACCGTCTGCGACTCGCCAATGGTGATGATGCGGTCCAGGTCTTCGGCCCGTCCGCCAAGTTCCAGCTTGCCGCCCTCGGTGAAAATGCGGTCGGGGTCGGTGGTGTTGGGGTTAGTAGGGTAGAAGACGGCGGTGGACTTGTAGATGTTGGGCAGCAGCAGGGCCACGACAATGCTGACAACCAGGGCCAGACCGACGGCCGTCAGAACCAGAAATTTCCACCGATTGATAACGGGCCAGAGGCCAAGCAGCGAATAGGAGCGGGAAGACATGCAGGGTAAGAATGGGCAACGGGCGCGGCCGGGACCGGTTTTCGGCAAGCAGCGTGGGGCAAAGCTAGTCGATTTTCCCCGCATTGAATAGCCCCGAAACGCAGGGGCGGCATTTGGGGACGCGCGCTGAACTAAGCGCGGAAAGTGGCCGACCCTGCGCGGTGGAGCGCACCAGGGCGGATAAAAATGGCGCCGGGCCGGCGGTTTTTCCATAATTTCGCCGCCCACCCATCGTCTCGCGGCTATCAAAAAGTTTTTCGGAAATATCAGCTTCGTGGTGCTGCTCAACCTGCTGGTGAAGCCGGGCTGGGTGGTGGTCGAGAGCCTGGTGCAGGACCGCCTGGGCCACGCGGCCTTCGGCACGTTTACGGCCCTGTACGCGCTGACGCTGATTTTTGCCTCCGTTTCCGACCTCGGCCTCACCCAGCTGACCACCAAGCGCGTGGCGGCCAGCACCGGGTTTATGCCCGAGTACTTTCCCACCATTCTGCCCCTGAAGGGCGGGCTGTCGGCCCTGTTTCTGGGGCTGATTGTGCTGGTCGGCTACGGCATCGGCTACCGGGGCCACACCCTGACCTTGCTGGCCCTCACCGGCACGGGGCTGCTGCTGACGCAGTACACGAGCTTTCTGCGCGGCACGCTCCAGGCCCACCAGCGCTTCAACACCGACGCCCTGCTCTCGGTGCTGGAAAAGGCGCTGCTGCTGGGGCTGGTGCTGGCCCTGCTTACCGTGGGCCTCACGCTCGACAACTACGTCGTAGCCCGCTCGGCCGCCACGCTGTTTACCTTCGTGGTGCTCTACGGCCTCATTACCCGGCTCTACGGCTTCGTGCGCTACCGCCTGCGCTGGGACCAGGCCCGCTCGGTGCTGCGCGCCAGCCTGCCCTTCGCCATGATTACGCTGCTCTACGGCCTGAATGAGCGGATCGACATGGTGATGCTGGAGCGCCTGGCCACGCCCGCCGAAGCCGGCTACTACGCCGGCGCCTACCGCTGGGTCGACGCCATTATGATGTATATGTGGACGGTGCTGCCGCTGTTCTTCGCCAAGTTTGCCCACGCCACCGACCGGCCCCAGGAGCAACAGGAGCTGCTCTGGTTCGGGCAGCGCATCGTCACCATCCCGCTGCTGTTCGTGTGCGCCTTCGTGCTGTTTCGCGGGGAGGTGCTGTTCTGGCAGTTCACCCACAGCTCCCCGGCCGAGCTGGGCCACATGACCACGGCGCTGAAGATCCTGTTTGTCAACGTGCTGGTCCACGCTTTCTTCGCCATCTACAGCACGCTGCTCACCAGCACCAGCCAGGAAAAGGCCGTGAGCTGGCTGGTCGCGCTGAGCATCGGGCTGAACGTGGGCCTGAACGTGCTGCTACTGCCGCGCTACGGAGCCGTGGCGGCGGCGCTGAATACGCTGCTGTGCGCCGTGTTCGTGTCCGTCGGCTACCTCGTGCTGGTGCAGCGGCGGGCCGGCGTGCAGGTGCCCTGGGCGCTGCTGGCCCGGCTGGGGCTGGCCTTCGGGATGCTGTGCGCCACGTTCTGGGGCCTGCGCCTGCTGCTGAACCACTGGCTGCTGGAGGCCGTGGGCGGCGGGCTGGTGTTCGTGGGCATCCTGTTTGCCAGCGGCATCGTCCGGCTCAGCGAGCTAAAAGCCCTGCGTCCCCGGTAACGCCGCGCCGCCTGTTACTTTCGCCTTTCCGTACTTTCCTTTTCCTTCCTCTTGCAGATAGCCGTCAACGTCCGTTTCCTGCTGCCCGGCGACAAGCTCGAAGGCATCGGGCGCTTTACCTACGAAACGCTCAGCCGCCTCGTGCGCCGGCACCCGGAGCACACGTTCCACTTCCTCTTCGACCGCGCCCACGACCCGCGCTACCTGTTTGCGCCCAACGTGGTGCCCCACGTGCTGTATCCGTCGGCCCGGCACCCGCTGCTGTTCGTGGCCTGGTTTGAGGGCGCCGTAGCGGCCTGGCTGGCCCGCCACCGCCCGGCCGTGTTTCTGAGTCCCGACGGCTTCACCACCCTGGCTACCCGCGTGCCCCGCGTGACGGTGCTGCACGATCTGGCCTTCGAGCACTTTCCCCAGGATGTCGACTGGCTGGTGCGCCGCTACTACCAGTATTTCTCCCCCCGCTTCGCCCGGGCTTCCCGGGTGCTGGTGGCCGTGTCGGAAGCCACCCGGCAGGATATCGTGGCTACCTATAAGATTCCCGCCGCCAAAATCCGGGTGGTGTACAATGCCGCCGACGAGCATTTCCGGCCCCTGCCCGCCGCCACCCAGCAGGACGTGCGCGACCGGTTCAGCGCGGGCAAGCCCTACTTTCTGTTCGTGGGCGCCCTGCAGCCGCGCAAAAACCTGGTGAACCTGCTCCGGGCGTTTGACGCGTTTAAGTCCCGCACCGGCTCCCCGGCCAAGCTGCTCATCGTGGGGCGCACGGCCTGGAAAGCCGGCCCCATGTTCGACGTGTACCAGCAGATGCAGCACCGCACCGCCGTGCACCTCACCGGCCGCGTCACCGACGAGGAGCTGGTGCAGCTCTACGCCGCGGCCCTGGCCACGGCCTACGTGCCGTATTTCGAGGGCTTCGGCATTCCGATTATCGAGGCCCAGGCCTGCGGCTGCCCCGTCATCACCTCCGACTGCAGCTGCCTGCCCGAAGTAGCCGGCGACGCGGCCCTGCTGGTTGATCCGTTCAGCGTTGAGTCCATCGCCCGGGGCCTGGAAACCATGCACGCCGACGCGGAGCTGCGCGGGCAGCTGGTGGAGCGCGGCTACCGCAATACCGCGCGATTTTCCTGGGAGCAGAGTGCCGACGCGCTGTGGCAGGCGGTGCTGGCGGCCGTGAGTAAGCAGTAAATAAGCAGTAGAAATGAGTAATTCCTGGTCGCCGCTGACTACGAAGGCCGACAGCAGGGGAACAGGGGCAACTGGCCGGTTCGCCATCGTTTGCCGTAATTTGCCGGTGCCGCCGTGACTGCCAGCAGAGCTGGGGACTCTCAGTTGCTCATCACGAATCGTTTCTCACTAATTAAAAAGCCGTGCGCCTGATCCGAATGCCCGGCCCCGTGCGGCGGCTCCTGCCCGAATGCCTCTGGGCGATGCCCGGCACCGGCAACCAGCTCTACCTGACCTTCGACGACGGCCCCATTCCCGAAGAAACGCCATTCGTGCTCGAGCAGCTGGCCCGCTACAACGCTAAAGCCACCTTCTTCTGCGTGGGCGAAAACCTGGTCCGCCACCCCGGCATTGCCCGCCAGGCCCTGGCCGCCGGCCACCGCCTGGCCAACCACACCCACCGCCATATCAGCGGCTGGAGCCACGGCCGCCCCGAGTTTCTGGCCGATGTGGCCCGCTGCCAGCAGGAGCTCAACGAGCTACTGCCCGCCCCCGAGGCCCGCCCGCTGCTGCGCCCGCCCTTCGGCCGCATCACCATTCCCCTGGCCCGCACCCTCGACACCAGCCATCAATTGGTGATGTGGGACGTGCTGACCTACGACTACGACCGGGACTTTTCGGCCCCCAAGTGCCTGGCCACGGCCATCCGCGCCACCCGGCCCGGCTCCATCGTGGTGTTTCACGACAGCCTGAAGGCCAGCCGCAACCTGCGCTACGTGCTGCCGCGCTACCTGGCCCACTTTGCCGCGCTGGGCTTCACCTTCGAGCCGCTGTAACCCGTGCTGGCCCTGCTCACCGTCTACTTTGGCCTGTGGTTTTTGGTGCTGGGCACGGCTACGCTGCTGTTCGGGCGCTACCGCCGGCCGCCCGCGCTGCCGCTGCCCGCGCCGCTGCCCCGCGTGAGTATTCTCATTGCGGCCCGCAACGAGGAAGCCGCTATTGGGCGCTGCCTGCGGGCCATTCGGGAGCTGCGCTACCCGGCCCACCTGGTGGAGGTGCTGCTCGGCGACGATGCCTCCACCGACGCCACGGCCGCCGTAGCCGCGGCCGCCATGCAGGGCTACGCGGGCCACTTCCGCTGCCTGCCCGTCACCGAAGCGCTGGGCTCGGCCCGCGGCAAGGCCAACGTGCTGGCCCACCTCACCCGCGCTGCCACCACCGACTTCTTCCTGCTCACCGACGCCGACATTGCCGTGCCGCCGACCTGGGTGGAAGCCCTGCTGGCGCCCGCGCTGGCCGACTCCCTTCTGGGCACCGTCACGGGCCTGACGGTGGTGCGCGGGCCACGTTTGTTCGACCAGCTGCAGGGCCTCGACTGGCTCTTGTCGCTGGGCCTGGTGCAGGTAGTGTCCGACGCCGGCCGCCCCGTGACGGCCATGGGCAACAACATGCTCGTCACCCGCGCCGCCTACGAGGCGACGGGGGGCTATGAGGCCCTGCCGTTTTCCGTCACCGAAGACTACGCCCTGTTCCGGGCGGTGCTGGCCCGGGGCTTCACGTTCCGGAACCTGTTCCGGCCCGACGTGCTGGCGTTTTCCCTGCCCATTGCCACGCCCGCGGCCCTGCTGCACCAGCGGCGGCGGTGGCTGGGCGGGGTAGAGGCGCTGCCGGCCTGGCTGCAGGGCGGGCTGCTGTTCTACGGTGCTTTCTACCTGGCGCTGGCTTTGCTGGCCGGGGTAGCCGGGCCCCTGCCGGCGCTGGGCGTGCTGGTCGCTAAAATACTGCTGCAGGGCCTGCTGGCCCACCTGTGCTTCCGCCGGGCCGGGCTGAAGCTGCGCTGGGCGCTGCTGCCGGCCTTCGAGCTGTACACGATTGTGCTGACGCTGAGCCTGGGCCTGTTTCGCCTGCTGCGACTGCGCTTCGAGTGGAAGGGACGAGAGTATGTTTAGGGCTTAATGCTTGGAGCTGGCATGCTACTGGGCTCCTGCTGCAACCGGCTCACTTGGCATGCCGACTAAGGCGCGTACGCTAATGAAACGCCCCGCCGCTGGCTGACGACGGGGCGTTTGGCAAAAGATTCAGAAGTATTAACCTCACTCGCACACGATGCGGGCCGAGTAGCGGCGGCCATCTGCGCCGGAGCCGTTGAGTAGGTACAGGCCCGGCGGCAGGCCGGGCAGGGCCAAGCGCTGCCCGGCGGGCTGGGCCAAGGCGGGGGCCACGGGCCAGGTGCGCACGGTGCGGCCCAGCATATCACACAGGCGCAGCTCACCGGTCAGGGGCTGGTCGGAGCGCAGCGTCAGCTCGGGCCGGGCGGCGCTGACGGGGTTGGGCCAGGCCTGAAAGGCGGCGCGGGCCACTTGGCCAGGACGGGTGCTGAGCACGGTCCAATTGGCGTGGATGCCCAGGAACAGGTCCGAGCCGCCGATGGGACCCTGCTGGGCTTCGCCGCTGAAGACGTAGTTGCTCGTGCCCGGCTGCACGGCCAGGCCGCGTACGAATTCCGAGCCCGACCCGCGGAAGAGCACCGTGTCGCGCAGCACCCGGCCATCCGGGGTGACCTTGCCCAGGTACACGCGGTAGCCGTTGGCATAGTAGAAGCGGCCGGCCATAACGACATTGCCATCAGCCAGGGGCTGGAGCAGCTCGGGCACGGCAATATCCGCGACGAAGCCATTGGTGTAGTGGATGTACTTGGTCCAGACTGTGTCTAGGGCGGCATTGTAGCGGGTGAGTTTGGCATTCTCACAGATCAGGTAGCCGCTTTGGTTGGGCAACGGTGCGACGCTACGAATGCTGTTGTTGGCCGTGCCGTAGAGTGGCTTGGTCTGATCCACTACGCCGGCCTCGGTCAGGTGCAGTGCTTTGCGCTCATTGGGCGAGCCGCCACTGGTGTTTTGCAGCCAGTAACCACCCCGGCCGGAATTGTCCTTGAATAGGCCCGAGACGAAGCCAATGCGGCTGGCGTCGTAGATAATATCCGTGCGGGCCACGACCTGCCCGGCGGCATTGACCTTGAGCCATTGGGGGAAGGTGTTGAGAAGAGCAGTCAGCACGAAGTTGCCGTCGTTGCCTAATAGCAAGCTAGTGTAAATGTCATTGGTCGGGCCGCTGACCTTGCGGGTCCAGAGCGTATCGCCTTGGGGGTTGAGCAGCACCAGCATGGCCGCATAGCGGGCCGTAGCCGGGTCGCCGCCATCGGTGGCTACCAGCACCTGCCCGGCCGTGTTTTCACACACGGCGCGTACCGTTAGCTGGGTAAAGCCGGGCAGCTTTTGGGTCCGGGTCCAGAGCGTATCGCCCTGCGCGTTGGTCCGTACCAGATAGAGCTTCTGATTGATGGGCAGGGGCGGCAACTTCTGTTGCCCTCCCACCACCAGGTAGCCCCCGGCCCGAACAGGCGTGAGAAACCCACCCGCTTCATTACCGGTCGAGCCAAAGATTTTTTGTACGCGCAGCTGAGCCGTAGCTGGCGGCCCACTCAGGGCCGCCAGCCAGCACAGGCTGAAGAAAAGGAAGTGCTTCATGGCCGGGCTCGTTAGGGGTTCACCTGCACACGCCGGGTCAGGCGCTGGCCGCCGGGGCGGGTCAGCTCCAGCAGGTAGGTGCCCGCCGGCAGGCCCACCAGCGAGACGCGGGGCTGGGCGCAATGGCCCTGCCGCACGGGTTGGCCGTAGGGCGTGAGCAGGCGGTAAGTGTAGGTCGCCGCCTCAGCGGCGGGCACGCCCGTCAGCTCGAAGCGCACCTGCGGGCCCTGGGTCGGGTTGGGGTACACGCTCAGGCCGGCGGCCCGGGGGATTATCGAAAGCTGGTTGTCGCGCACCTGCAGCTGCCCGCCGGGCTGAATATCGAGCTGATCGTACTGCCGCAGGGCCTCGGCTTCGGCCTGGGTCTTGACGCTGAGCAGGCCCCCGGCCTGGATGCGTACCACGCTGCCGGCCTCGGCCAGCAGCCGCCCGCCGTTTTCCACGTACACCGTGCTGCCGCTGCCAATTACCAGGGCGGCACCCGTTTCCAGGTGCATCTGCGCCTCCCCGGCCACGGCCAGGTAGGTGTCGTTGATAAAGTCGCGCAGCGGGCCGGGCGTGGTGCGGTTAGGTGTACCGCTGCGGTTCACCGAAAGGCGGGCTCCGCTCAGTACGTTCACGTCGTAGCCGTTGGTAGTGCCGGGCACAGGGCTCACGCGCAGGCTGCCGGTCCAGCGGGTGCTGCGGGTGATGTCGGTATCGGTAAAGCTGACCTGCACGTAGAGGCTGCCGTCGGGGCCGGAGCCGGTGAGCTGCACCGATACGCCGCTGAGCTGCATAGGAGCCATCCGCTGCTGGCCGGCATCGAAGCTGGGGGTCGATACCAGGGCCGGGTTCGAGTCCATCGCCAGGCGTGTCGTGGTCGGGGCCGCGGCACCGAGGCGGTAGCGGGCGTCGTTGCCCATGAAGCCGTAGGTGGGCGTGCCGTTGAGGGCCGCGAAGTGGAAGTACTCGTTGGCGCCACCCCCGTTGGCGGCGGTGGTGTAGTCGATCTGGCCGTCGTAGTCCTTGTCGCCGCGCAGAAACATGAAGTTGCTCTGCCCGCCGGTGGGATTGGCCGCGCCTTGGCTGAAATCATAAATCAGGTTGCCCCACAGCGCGTTGTTATAGGTGCTGCTCGTGCCGGTGGGGGCCAGGTCGTAGTGGCCGGCGGCCGAGAGGTACTTCAGCCCGTTGGCCCCCTCATCGAAGCCGTTCCAGCCGGTCGGGTTGTTCTTGTTCTGGCGCATGTCTTCCACGTAGGCCATCATGCCGGCCGGGATGACGGGCAGGGGCTGGCCGGCCCCGCCCTGGGTCCATTGCCGCTGGTCCCAGATGCTGAGCTTCTGGTGATTTTCCAGCCACAGGTACTGGTAGGTGCCCGTGGCGGGGTTGTAGGTGTTGGGCAGGCGGATGCGCAGCGCGTCGCCGGTGGTGATGAAGTCGCGCAGGCGGTAGCGCCCCCCCGACACCAGGGCCGGGGCATCGGTCAGGTCGCCGCTCACGCCGTTGCACTGCAGCGGGGCCCAGCCCAGAAACCACCGCTCCCAGGCGTTGATGCTGCCCGTGGTCATGCTGTTGCCCGTGGTCACGTAGTACTTGTCGCCGCTCACGCCGTTGTTGCCGTTCACGTGGGGGGCGTAGTAGAGGGTGTGGGCAAACTCGTGGGTGAAGAGCTGATGGTCGATTCCCCCTATACCCAGGCACTGGGTGAAGCCGTCGTAGGTGGTCAGCGCCGGGGTGCTGCCGGTGGCCTCGATGAGCGTGTTGTTGGCAATGGCAGCGTAGCCGCCTCCGCTGCCGATGACGTTTTCCAGGCCATAGGTCAGGCCTGAGTTAGGCCCACCAGTGCCGGGAGAGCCACCGGCGTAGCGCCAGATGATGATAGTATAGTCGATCTTATCGTCGGGGGCCGAGAGGCTGTTGTCGCTCAGGTACTGCGGGCGGTTGGTGCGGGCGTCCAGCGCGGCCCGGCTCAGGCCGGCCATGTGGGCCTGCAGGGCGGGCTCGGTACGGATCCTGTCCATTACCAGGCTGGAGTAGGTATCCCAGCCGGCGTAGTTGAGGCTGTTGGTGGCCGTCACGTTCACCCGCACCGGGAAGTTGAGGGCCGTCAGCTTGAAGGGCCGGGAATTGAACTGCGACATCTGGTAGTAGAAGTTCGACAGGGTCTGGTCGGTAGCCGAGGGGCTGAACTGGCTGGCGCTGGTGTAGAAGTTGGCCGCCGCCGAGCGCGGCAGCGACTCGCCCCAGGCCGAACCGTTCAGCGTCTGGGGCCAGGGGTTTCTAGGGTCGTCGTCGTTGTTGTAAGGGATATTCTGAGCGCTTGGGTCTACAAAATGCTCCACGTTGTCATTGGTGAAGCCGGCATAAATCACCAATACCCGCAGCTCGCCCCGGGGCGTGAGGGCGACCCCGTTTTCGGAGAAGGCGGAAGCGGCCCGGCCGCTGGCACTGGTGGTAGAGGCCGTGCGGTACGCTCCGTTGGGGAAGCAGTTGAACACGTTGGAGAAGTTCGCGTACGGGCTGCGGAAGATCATTTCCTGGGCCGTGGCGGGCCGGGCGTAGCCAGCGGCGAGCAGCACGAGCAACACCCACAGGGCGCGAACGGGAGTGGCCCGCGTTACGCGGGGGGGGGGGGGGGGTAAATTTGATAAGCATGGGGAAAGGATAAAAGTGAAAAAATGGGTCAATACGTATTGCAATAGGTAAATCAGGGCAGAACCCAAAGGAGAACAATATATTTCAATTGTGCAAGTAGTTTTGAGAATAGTGCCGTTTCGGCCGTAGGCTGATTTTTATCAGCCAGCCGGTTCTTGCGCCCGCCAATCATAACCGGCCGCCCAGCTACTTTTGTGGCACAAGCCGCTGGTTACTTTGGCGCAGTATCCAGCGCCAAAAATTCGCGCAAGCTGGTACGAAACCGCTTCCTTATAACCAACACCTATAGCGGTTTCGTGAACGGTGTACCCGGTCTGACGGCTTTTCGCCGTCGGACCGGTCGTCGCTGGCTGCCGATAAATACATCGGGCCTACAACGACCGGTCGGACGGCGGAAAAAGCCGTCCGACCGGAGCGAATGCAACCGCTACACTGTTCGCGAAACTGCTATAACACCTAACACCTAACACCTAACATCCACCATCCATAAACCAACACTCAAAAACCAAAAATGCACTTCACCGATTCGCACGCCCACATCTACTCCGAACAGTTCAAGCCCGACCGGGACGACGCCCTGCGCCGCGCCTTCGACGCCGGCGTGACGACCATCGTGATGCCCAACATCGACCACACCAGCGTCGACGTAATGCTCGAAACCGAAGCCCGCTACCCCGATCGGTGCTTCGCCATGATGGGCCTGCACCCGTGCTCCGTCACCAAGGACTTTCAGCGGGAGCTGTACCTGGTGGAGGACTGGCTGAGCAAGCGCCCGTTTGCGGCCGTGGGGGAGTGCGGCCTCGATCTGTACTGGGATAAAACCCTGCTGGCCGAGCAGCAGGAAGCCCTGCGGGTGCAGATTGCGCTGGCCAAAACCTACAAGCTGCCCCTGGTGCTCCACACCCGCGACGCCTTCGCGGAAACCGCCGACCTGATCGAAGCCGCCCAGGACGGGACGCTGCGCGGGGTGTTTCACTGCTTTTCGGGTACGCCGGCCGAAGCCGAGCGCGTCATCCGGCTGGGCTTTAAGCTCGGCATCGGCGGCGTGGCTACGTTCAAAAACGGGGGCGCCGACAAAGTGCTGCCCGGCCTGGACCTGGAGCATCTGCTGCTCGAAACCGACTGCCCTTACCTGGCCCCGGCGCCCCACCGCGGCAAGCGCAACGAGCCGTCGTACCTGCCGCTTATTGCCCTGCGCGTAGCCACGCTGCTGGGCAAAACCGCGGCTGAAGTGGCCGAAGCCACCACCCGCAATGCCCAGGCCCTGTTCAAGCTGTGAGAATGAAAGCCCGCCGGGGCGAGGAGGCCCGGCGCCGCAATCCGGCCTCTGCAGGATGACCAGCGGCTTTGCACCCGGCAGCTTCGGACGTAAGGTACTGCCGGCGCGTATCGGGTAAACCGGGTTTCTTTGCTGCCCGGGACGGATGGAGTATTTCCCGCCGTTCCTCGCCCCGACAGTCTGACTCCGCTCATTCTTCCCGTTTCCCATGCCTGCTGCCAGCCTTCCCGCCCCCACCGTTATCCAGAACACCGACCCTGTGCCCGGCCACCGGCCGCCGGCCGCCGTGCTGGTCATTTACACCGGCGGCACGGTGGGCATGGAGTACAACAAGCGCGGCGAGCTGGTGCCGATGAAGTTTGAGCAGATCCGCAAAAAGATGCCCGAGCTGCGCCAGCTGAACATGAACCTGTCGGTGCTTAGCCTACCCGAGGCCATCGACTCGTCGAACGTGGTACCGGCCGACTGGCTGCTGCTGGCCCGCATCATCGGCGAGAACTACGCCCACTACGACGGCTTCGTGGTGCTCCACGGCACCGATACCATGGCCTATTCGGCGGCCGCGCTGAGCTACCTGCTCGAAAACCTGGGCAAGCCGGTCATCTTCACCGGGGCGCAGGTGCCCGTGGGCCGCATCCGCACCGACGCCCGCCGCAACCTGATTACGGCCCTCGACATTGCCGCCGCCCGCCATTCCATGGCCGGCACGGTGCGCGTGCCCGAAGTTTGCGTGTTCTTCAACGACCTGCTTATCCGCGGCAACCGGGCCAAAAAAGTGGAAAGTGAGCAGTACAACGCCTTCCGCAGCGAGAATTATCCGCCCCTGGCCCGGGCCGGCATCGAGGTCGCCTTCAACGACAAGCAGATTCTGCTGCTGCCCGGCGGCCCCTTGCGGGTGCACCAGCGGCTCGACGATCGGGTGGTGCTGCTGAAGCTGTTTCCCGGCATCACCGAGCGGGTGGTGCGGGCCATGCTCGAAATAGCCGACCTGCGCGGCTGCGTGCTCGAAACCTACGGCTCGGGCAACGCGCCCACCGCCCCGTGGTTTCTCGGCTGCCTGCGCGAAGCCCACGAGCGGGGCGTGCAGCTGCTCAACGTGAGCCAGTGCGAGGAAGGCCGCGTCATCCAGGGGCAGTACGAAACCAGCGCCCATTTCGCCGGCCTCGGCATCATCGGCGGCGACGACATCACCACCGAGGCGGCCATCACCAAGCTCATGTTTGTGCTGGGCCTGCAGCGCAGCCCCGCCGAAACGGCCCGCCTGCTCACCTATGATTTACGCGGGGAAATAACGCTGGCCTAGCCTTGAGGCTTGCGTATCCCGAAATTCGGACGTTACTTTGTGCCCGATTGCTGCCCTAGAGGGGTGTCCGAGTGGTCGAAGGAGCACGCCTGGAAAGTGTGTATGGCTCAAAAGGTCATCGTGGGTTCGAATCCCATCCCCTCTACAGAAAACCCCCGCCTGCACGCTGCAGGCGGGGGTTTTACTTTGTTGGAAGAAGACGGGGCGCTGGGTCAGGCCACCTGCTCATCCCGTAGCCGGGACTGGGCCGCCTGAGGGCTAACAATAGCTCCCCTACCTGCAGGCCCAGGTGCGCGCGGCCTGCAGATCGGTAAATGATTGCAAATCAAAGTGCAGCTGCTGCTCGGCTGCGGCTTGGGCCTGGCCAATCAGCAGCTTGTTGAGTGGGTCGACGGCCTCGATACGGGCAAACCGCCTCAGGCCCAGTTCGACCAGCTGGGGAAGGACTTGCGTGGCAATCCACTCCAGGTCCACGGGGCGCACCGGCCCCAGCAGTCTGTCATCCGCAATCCAGCCGGTAATGCCATGCTCACGGGCCAGCGTCACGCATTCCAGCAGGGCCTGCCGCAGCAAGGAGCTGCTGATAAAGCCTTTCCACTGGGCTTCGATGGCGCGGGAAACGCCCTCGTGTAGGTACAGATCCAGATAAGAGTAGGAAACCAGCGGCTGCATAGGTAAGTGGTGGTGCGGGGAAGTACTAAGCCAGCAACCAAATACTATGGGCTTTGTTGATGCCTGACCCGCAAATGTCCTGCCTGCGGCTCCTTCGGCAAGGGCATTCGCTATGCTCTGCCCCAACCGCCAGGCTACTTGCTCGGCTTTGCCGCCGCAACGCGCCGGGCTGCGTATACCTGGCTGAGTGCCGTGCGCTATCCTCCACACGCTTGACCTTCCCGATGACCGTCCCGCCCCTTGCCGAACTGGAAGCCGTCCTTGCCGCCAGCGCCCCGCCGGCTGAAAAGCTGCAAAGTGCCCTGGAGCTGGTCGGTCAGTATCTGCGGGCTGACCGCTGCTTTCTGTACGTGCGCGACCCCCGGCAGGGCCGCGGGCGCATTGCCTTCGTCTGGCGTCTGGACGAGGCCGTACCGGACCCCCGTCACGACTGGCAGAATGATACGGGCGATTTGCCGGCCCAGGACCCGCTGTTTCGGGCGGCGCTGGCCGCCAGGCCCTCCGTCTTTGTGGACGACGTAACCGAAGCGGGGCCCGAGGTGCTCAACCAGGAATTCGAGCGTACCACGTTCGGCCACCGCGCCCTGGTGCATGCCCATATCACCGCCCAAGGCCAGCTGTGGGGTATTCTGCAGCCCTGCATCTTTGGCCACCCCCACCACTGGACGGCCGCCGAGCGGGACTATCTGAACGCAGCGGTGGGCGTATTTCTGCCCGTCGTGCAGGGATACATGGGCGGGCTCGGCCCGGAGTAAAGGCTCTCGGTTACCAGAGCCGGGTGTCGTTGATGCCTGGCGGTAGTGGCTGGGTGTCGCCGAAGCCCAGCACGCACCAGCCCGGCTCAACGCCGAAGCTACCGCCCGGCAGCACGTAGCTGATCCAGCGGGCCGTGGTACGGCCGCTGTACTGTTCGCTCTCGGGCTCAAACTCGCGCAGCAGCAGCGCGTCGCCGACCTGGAAGCTGCGGTCATTCTCGCGCACGTCGAAGGGCTTGATGCCGGCTTCGACGGCGGCGAAGCAGGCCGGCCAGGTTTTCAGTTCGTGGGTACGGCGTTGGGTCGATTCGGCAACGGGGCCGAAGAAAGGGGCATTGGAAGCCATGGCAATTGTTGTTAAAGGGAGTTGAGATAAATGATTATACGGGGTTTGACCTTTATAAAATACTGTGGGATAGGTTGGTAATACAAAGAAAACAGGGACTCAAAATCGTCGAAGCGGCTCTCCGGAACTAGCGAGCTAGTGCAGGGCGGGTACCGCTTCCGCCCGCCGGGCAGACTCCGGGACCGAAGCGGCCGGCAGGAAGCGCAGCCGCAGGGCCACGGCTACCATTACCGCAAACAATCCGACGACCACTCCCAGTGCCAGCCGCAGCGTGACGCTGTCGGCCAGAAAGCCAATCAGCGGCGGCCCCAGCAGAAACCCGCCGTAGCCGATGGTCGAAACCATGCCAATGGCTACGCCCGGCGCCAGGCCCCGCTGCCGACCCGCCGCACTAAATACCGTAGGCACAATGCCCGACAGCCCCAGCCCAATCAGAAACAGCCCGCCGATACCCACCACCGTCTGCGGGACCAGCAGCATGCCAAGCAGCCCCACGAAAGCCAGCAGGCCGCCCACGGCCACCACCGGGCGCGGTCCGAACCACAGCACGAGGGCATCCCCAAACACCCGTCCGCAGGTCATGGTGAGGGAAAAGGCGGCGTAGCCCAGCGGGGCCAGGGCCGGCGTGGCGGCCGTATCCTGCACCAGATAAATCGTGCTCCAGTCGGCCATGGCTCCTTCGCCCAGCATGCAGCAGAACGCTACCAGGCCCAAAGCCAGCAGGGCCGGGCGGGGCCACCGAAAGCGACTTCTGCGGGTGGGCTCGGTGGTGGGTTCCGCAGCCGGCGCATCCGGGAGCAGGCTCGGTGCCACGGCCAGCACCAGCAGCAGGCTCCCGGCAGAAAAACCCAGCAGGTGAGGGCCGAAGCCCAACGCCAGCCGGGCGCTCAAAGCTCCCGCCCCGGCCCCCAGCATGCCGCCAAAGCTGAACGCGGCGTGAAACGACGACATAATAGGCTGCGCCTGCTGCTGCTCAACCTGCAGGGCCTGGCTGTTCATGGCCACGTCGAGCAGGCCGGTAGCCGCCCCCAGCAGCAGAAACAGCGTCATTACCTGCGCCGGCGTATGCAGCAGGGCCATGCCCGGAATCAGGCCGCAGAAGCCCAGCGCCCCGATGGTAGTAAGGCGGGCGCTGCCCAGGCGCTGGATCAGCCAGCCGGCCAGGGGCATGGCGACCCACGCACCCATGGCGTTGCAGAACAATACCTGGCCCAGGCCGCGGTGGGTGAGGCCGTAGCGGTTCTCCAACTCGGGCAGCCGGGCCGCCCAGTTGGCAAACAGCAGGCCGTGCAGGAAGAAAATCAGCATGACGGCCACGCGGGCCGGGTGCGGCAACTGCCGCACATCAGGGAAGCGGGAAAGCAGCTGAGGCATAACGTAACAAGAATGGAAACAGCAAAATTACGCTCTGGCCGCTCCTTTGGCTACCAGCTCTCTGCTCATTTATGATGCTGTGTTGCGTATTTTTAAGCCATCATAATCCTGCAAACGATTGTTTGAGCATTATAATTCGTTGGCTGTAGTGGCAAGACCTCAACGCGGGCTTGCTGGGGTAGGGGCATAAAAAAAGCCGCCCCACCCGGAACGACTTTTAGTGGAATCAGAAACCGGAGAAAAATTCCCACCCAACTCCGGTCCGATCCTGGCCGCGGGGGCAAAGCCCGGGCGGTCAGTCCTTGTCGGCTGCCCACACTGAAATGGGGCCGAACGATATATGTATGTTCGTCAGCAGGGGCCAGACCCCGGCAGTCGGAAAAGTCTTGGTGAAAAAGCCCGCCGTATGCTGTCGGAAGCTCAACCAGGGCAGCAACTCGGTAAGGCGACTCATTACCCAGTTGCTACAATACAAAGGTAGCGGCTGAAGTTAGAAACAACTACGCCTGTATTTGCAAATTCACATGCTATATTTAGCTGAATTGTCCCGCAAACGTTTGCAGAACGCAATTAAAGCATTATTTCTGATGAAACTTCAGTTCGAGAATATTCAGGCTTCCACGGGCAGCTCTTTTACCCTGCTCCACCACACCAGCGTGAAAGAGAGCGGCATGGTTTGGCATCATCATCCGGAATACGAGCTGGTGTTCATCCCGTCGGGGGGAGGCCGCCGGCACATCGGCAAGCACATTTCCCGCTTCGAGGAAGGCGAGCTGGTGTTCATTGGCCCCAACCTGCCGCACCTGAGCTTCAGCTACGGCCGCCAGGACCCCTACGAGCAGATTGTGCTGCAGCTGCGGGCCGACATGATGGGGGAGGCCTTCTGGCAGCTGCCCGAGCTGATGCCGGTACAGCAGCTGTTTGCCCGCTCCCACCAGGGACTGTCGTTTGGGGCCGAGACCCGGGCGGCGGTAGGAGCGGCCCTGCGCGAGATGACCACCCAGCCCTCGTTTCAGCGCCTGCTCACGCTGCTGCAGGTGCTGCAGCAGCTGGCGCAGGCCCCCGACGTGACGGTGCTGCACGCGGGCAGCAGCGGCCTGGGCAGGTACGGTAAGGAGAAGGAGCGCTTCAACCAGATCTACCAGTACGTGCAGCTGCACTACAACCACGACATTGAGGTGCGGGAGCTGGCCGACCTGGCCAACCTGTCGGTGCCGGCCTTCTGCAGCTACTTCAAGAAAATGACCGGCCAGACGCTGACCGACTTCGTGCAGGAATACCGCGTCAACCAGGCCTGCCTACTATTGCTGACCGATGCCACCATCACCGAAGTCAGCTACGCCAGCGGGTTCAATAACCTGTCGCACTTCAACAAGACCTTCCGCAAGATTACGGGGCATAGCCCGTCGGCGTACCGCAAGCAGAAAATGGCCGAGCTGGTGTAAGGCAGAAGCTGCGGATGGGAGAGGCTGCGGATGGCCGCGGGATTCGACCGGTCCTGTTTTTCACTTAGGCCATAGAAAAGCCCCGGACAAAGCGTCCGGGGCTTTTCTATGGGGTAGGTAAATTAAGCTTTCGGGCGGCAGCCGGAGCGTTGGTTACGCCTGTGCGCCACGCGCTGACGCTGGTACTGGGCGTACTGGTCGGCCGAGATAATGGCTCTCGACTCCAGGTCGGTGTCATTTTCGGAATGCTGCTGCATGGTAAGAATACAATAAGGAGGAGGCGAAACCTGCCCCGCGTTTCGGCGGCGGGGGCTACTCAAAGCTACCCCGAGCCACGGCACCGAAACCGGATAATCGGCCGGCGCGACGATTGTCCCGACCAGCCGGGGGATTGTGCCGCCGGTTGGGTAGCAGGAGTGCGTTCTAAGCCGTATTGCCCCGGTGGCGGCGCGCTTAGAAGAGCGGGTCGGCGCAAGGTTTAACGGCGAAAAGTATATTTTAAATTTAGCCCGCAGCCGTCGGGAATGCCAAAAAATGGCACGTCAGTTGTCTATTGGGGTATCAGAAGCGCTGAGGCTGGTATCAGCTTCTCCCCGATAAATTAACATTTCACCTACGTCCCTTACCCGTTGTTGCCATGAAAAAGATCCTCATTCTGCTCGCCGCTTTCTCCTTTTCCGCCGCTGCCGTTTCGGCCCAGACCGTGACGACGAAAGTGAAGTCCAAGGATAAAAAAGAGCAGGTCGGCAAAACCCCGAAAACCCCTGAGCAGCGCGCCGACCACATGGCCCGGCGCCTGACCAAATCCCTGCAGCTGACGACCGACCAGACCGCCAGAGTGCGGCAGCTCTACCTGGCCCAGGCCCAGGAAATGCAGGCCCGCGGTGCCAAGTACGCCGCCGAAAACAACAAAGCCGGCCGCCACGCCGACAAGAAAGCCAGCCGGGAGCGGTACGACGCCCAGCTGAAGCAGATTCTGAACGCCGACCAGTACAATAAATACGCCCAGCAGCGGGCCGAGCGGATGAGCAAGCACAAGGAAGGCTTGGGCCAGCGTAAGGACAAGCTGAAGGTTAAAAGCTAATTCCACTGCATATATAGAAATGCCCCGGCGGTTTCGTCGGGGCTTTTTTGTGTGGCGGCTACGCGGCTGCCAAATGGACCGGTAGCCGCTCCGGGCCGGCGTTGCCGCGAATTTAGGAAGGCCCGAATCCAGCCCGGGAGGGACAAAAATTGCTGACAGCCAGCTATGTAGCTGCTCTGAGGTATAGGAATTACGCCCGGGTAAGCTCAACTTTTTGGTGAACAATGAGTATTTCCTACGGTTGGCTTAAGAATACCCGGCTCCCGGCGGCCCTTCGCTCCCGGGACTACCCCGCTGCCCGCCCCGACATCTCACCGCTAAACGCTTTCTGCTATGCCCCACGATTTTACGTCCGATCCGGCGGCGGCCCCGCCCGGCGGCCCTCCGAACGATGGTTCGCGCCGCACCTTTATGAAACAGGCCGGCGGCATCCTGGGGCTGGCCCTGGCGCCGCCGCTGATCAGTCAGGCTGAGCGGCTGACGGCCTTCTCCAAAACCGTGGAAGGCGTCTCGACCATGCAGCTGAAAGTGAACGGCACGGTGCGCAGCATTCAGGCCGAGCCCCGGGTGAGCCTGCTCGACGCCCTGCGCGAGTACATGGACCTGACCGGCACCAAGAAGGGCTGCGACCATGGGCAGTGTGGCGCCTGCACGGTGCACGTAGATGGCCGCCGCATCAACTCCTGCATGACGCTGGCCGTCATGAACCAGGGCAAGGAAATTACGACCATCGAAGGCCTGGCGAAAGGCGAGGAGCTGCACCCGATGCAGACCGCCTTCCTCAAGCACGACGGCTTCCAGTGCGGCTACTGCACGCCGGGCCAGATCATGTCGGGCGTGGCCTGCGTGCGCGAGGGCCACGCCACTTCCGACGACCAGACCCGCGAGTGGATGAGCGGCAACCTGTGCCGCTGCGGCGCCTATCCCAATATCGTGGCCGCCGTGCGTGAGGTGCAGCAAAAAGGAGGAGCCTAGACTATGAACAACTTCAGCTACACCCAGGCCAGTACGGCCAAGGAAGCCACCAGCCTCCGCAAAGACAAGCCGGACGCGGCCTACATTGCCGGCGGCACCACGCTGCTCGATCTGATGAAAGCCCACCTGGAGGAGCACTCCCAGCTGGTCGACATCAATATGCTGCCCTTCAAAGGCATCGAGCAAACCAAGGACGGACTGCGCATCGGGGCTATGGAGCGCATGAGCGACGTGGGCGAAAACGCGCTGGTGCTCCAGCACTACCCGGCCGTGTCGGAGTCGCTGCTGCTGGCGGCCTCGCCCCAGCTGCGCAATATGGCCAGCATCGGGGGCAACATCCTGCAGCGCACCCGCTGCGGCTACTTCCGCGACGCGGCCTTTCCCTGCAACAAGCGCGTGCCCGGCTCGGGCTGCCCGGCCCTGGACGGCGACAACCACAACCTGGCCATTCTGGGCACCTCCGACGCCTGCATTGCCACGGCCTACCCCGGCGACCTGTCGGTGGCCCTGGCCGCCTTCGATGCGGTGCTGACCCTGGAAAACCAGAAGGGCAAGCAGCGCACCGTGCCCGTGACGGAGTTTTACCTGCTGCCCGGCAAAACGCCCCAGCGGGAAACCGTGCTGGAGCCCGGCGAGCTGATTGTGGCCGTCACCATTCCGACCGCCACCCACACCCGCCGCTCCACCTACCTGAAGGTGCGGGAGCGGGCCAGCTACGCGTATGCTCTGACCTCGGCCGCGGTAGGCCTCGATGTGCAGGGGGGAACCATCCGCTCGGCCCGCGTGGCGCTGGGCGGGGTGGGTACCAAGCCCTGGCGCAGTCCCGAAGCCGAGAAAGTGCTGACCGGCGCCCCGGCTACCGAAGCCACCTTCCGCGCAGCGGCGGCAGCGGCGCTGCGCGGCGCCCAGCCCCGCAAGGAAAACGCTTTCAAGGTAGAGCTGGCCCAGAATACGCTGGTGCAGGCACTCATGAAAGTAGCCGGGTAAAAGAATAAAAGAACGTCCTGCTTCAGCTTTTCGGCGCTTACCGAAGCACCGCGCGCGTCGTCGAAGGCAGCCGGTGCCGAAGTGCCGGACGTGCTCCGGCGCTGCCCGGCAGGACGCTGTTCTATCAGTAGTCAAGAATCAACTCCCCCATGGATACCGAACCAAGATTCTTTGAAACCAACCCCGGCAGCGGCGTAGTCGGGCAGCCCCTGGACCGCGTGGACGGCCGCGCCAAAGTAATGGGCCAGGCTAAGTACTCGGCCGAGTTCAACAGCCTGCCGGGCCTGGTGCACGCCGTGCTCAAAACCAGTGACGTGGCCAAGGGTCGCATCACCGGCTTCGACACCAGCGCCGCCCTGAAGCAGCCGGGGGTACTGGCCATTCTCACCCACCAGAACCTGCCCAAGCTGGCCAAGACGCCCAACGATGCTGAGGGCAAAAAGGCCATCGGGGCGCCCATGGGCTTTCTGCCGCTGACCTCCGACCAGATTCACTACGCCGGCCAGCCCGTAGCCGTGGTGGTGGCCGATACGCTGGAGCGGGCCCAGTACGCCGCCGCGCTGCTGAAGGTGCAGGTGGCCGCCGAAAAGCCGATAGCCTCCTACGAGGACCCGCAGGCGAAGCTGTTTGACCCCACCAAAGTACAGGACGGCAAGACGCCGGCCCACACGGTGCGCGGCAACCCGCAGCAAGCCTTTGCGGCGGCCCCGGTGCAGCTCACGCACAGGTACACCCATGCCACCAACCACCACAACCCCATGGAGCCCGGGGCCACCACGGCCCACTGGGAAGCCCCCGACCGCCTCACCATCTACGATGCTACCCAGGGTGTGACGCGCACCCAAAAAGCGGTAAGCACTATGCTGGGCCTCTCGGCCGAGCAGGTGCGCGTGGTGACCAAATACCTGGGTGGCGGCTTCGGATGCAAGGGGTCCAGCTGGCCCCACACCATCCTGACGGTGCTGGCCGCCAAGGCCGTGGGGCGGCCGGTGAAACTCTCGCTCACCCGCCCCCAGATGTTTACGGGCATGGGCCACCGCGAAGACCAGGAGCAGACCCTGAAAATCGGGGCGACCAAGGACGGCAAGCTTACGGCCCTCATTCACGAGAAAACCTCCACTACTTCGCCCTGGGACAACTACGCCGAGCCCAACAGCAAAATCATCAACCTGCTGTATGCGTGCGACAACTTTGAGTCGTCGTATCAGCTGGCGCGGGCCAACGTGATGACGTCCACCTTTACCCGGGCCCCCGGCGAGGCGCCGGGCTCGTTTGCCATTGAGTGCTCCATGGATGATCTGGCGTATCAGCTGGGCCTTGATCCGCTGGAAATCCGGCTGCGCAACTACGCCGAGAAGGACCCCGGCACCGGGCAGCCGTGGAGCAGCAAGAGCCTGCGGCAGTGCTACGCCCGCGGTGCCGAGCTGTTTGGCTGGAGCAAGCGCAACCCCAAGGCCGGCGCCACCCGCGACGGCCGCCTGCTGGTGGGCTGGGGCATGGCTACGGCCAGCTACCCCGTGCACAATTCCCAGGGCACGGCCCGCGCCCGCCTCTACGCCGACGGCCACGCCGTGGTGCAGTCGGGCGCTACCGACCTGGGCACCGGCACCTACACCGTGATGACGCAGGTAGCGGCCGACGCGCTGTTTCTGCCCGTGGACAAGGTGCGCTTCGAGCTGGGCGACACCAAGCTGCCTACGGCCCCCAACTCGGGCGGCTCGGTGGCGGCCGGCACGGTGTCGTCGTCGGTGTACATGGCCGCGCAGGACGTGTGGCAGAAGCTGATTAAGGTGGCGGTGCTCGATAAGAAGTCGCCGCTGTACCGCGCCAAGCCGGCCGACGTGGAGGTGAAGCAGGGCCGCCTGCAGCTCAAGGCCAACCCGCAGAAAGGGGAGGGCTTTGCCGTCATCATGAAGCGCGCCGAAATGGCCGACATCGAAGGCAACGGCCAGGGCCGCTACGGCAGCGGCTACGAAGACGCGCAAGGCGCCGCCAACGCCGGCCCCACCAAAAAGGACGAAGCCGGCGACCACTCCATGCACTCCTTCGGCGCCCACTTCTGCGAGGTGAAAGTAGACCCCGACCTGGGCACCGTGCGCGTCACGCGCTGGGTGAGCGTGCACGGGGCCGGCCGGATTCTGAACGCCAAGACGGCCCGCTCCCAGATCATTGGCGGCAGCATCTTCGGCATCGGGGCGGCGCTGATGGAAGGCACCGTGCGCGACCAGCACTACGCCCGCTACACCAATGCCAGCCTGGCCGACTACCACATTCCCGTCAATGCCGACATTCCCGACATGACCGTGGAGTTTGTTGACGAGCACGACCCCTACATCAACGCCATGGGCGTGAAGGGCATCGGCGAGATTTCGATGGTCGGCGTGTCGGCCGCCGTGGCCAATGCCGTGTTCCACGCCACGGGCAAGCGGGTCCGCTCCCTGCCCATCACCCCGGATAAGATTCTGGAAACCAAGGTGACGCAGGTGTAGTCCTGTATTCTGCTGCGCAAGAGCACGTCATGCTGAGCGAAGCGAAGCATCTCGCGTGCTGATGTTGAGTTACTATCCCAACGTCGGCACGCGAGATGCTTCGCTCTGCTCTGCTCTGCATGGCGTGCTCTTGTCTCTGTACAGGCCAACACTGCCGTTTCCACATCCGTACTGCTCGTTATCATGACTGAACTCCAACGCCTGCTGACTGCCTACGACGAGCACCGCGCCGCCGGCCGGGCCTGCGCCCTGGCCTCGGTGGTGGACGTGGCCGGCTCGGCCTACCGCCGCCCCGGCGCCCGGATGCTGGTCACCGACGAAGGCCAGCTGACCGGGGCCATCAGCGGGGGCTGCCTCGAAGGCGACGCCCGGCAGCGGGCCCGCCGCGTGATCCGGCAGGGCCGCCCCACGGTAGTCACCTACGACTCGACCGACCCCGACGACGACCTGCAGTTTGGGGCCGCGCTGGGCTGCCAGGGCATCGTGCAGATCTTGCTGGAGCCCCTCGACTTTCACGACCCGGATAACCCCGTGGAGCTGCTGCGCCGCTGGGCGCAGGGCATGGAGGCGCCGGCCGTGGTAGCCACGGTGTTCGGCACCGCCGGGGCCGGGGCCGGGGTAGCGGTGGGGCAGCGCCTGCTGCTGCTGGCCGACGGCAGTACGCAAGGCACGCTGCCCGCCGGGGCCGAAGTGTACGCGCCGCTGCTGGCCGATGCCCGCGCCGCGCTGGCGGCCGGGCAGCCCGCCACCCGCCACTACCCGGCCGCGGCGGGAGCCACCCGCGTGAGCCTGGAAATTCTGCGGCCCCCGGTGCGCCTGACGGTGTACGGGGCCGGCAACGACGTGCAGCCTCTGGTGCGGCTGGCCGCCGGTCTGGGCTGGCGGGTGCAGGTGGTAGACGGCCGCCCGGCCCAGGCCCGGCCCGCCCGCTTCCCCGACGCCGACCTGGTGCGGGTGCTGCCCCTGGCCCAGGTGGCCGAAGAGCCCTACGACGGCAGCAGCTTCGCCCTGCTCATGACCCACAACTACTACTACGATCTGGCCGTGCTCCGCCACCTGCTGCCCGCCGCCAGCAGCCGCTACATCGGCGTGCTGGGGCCGCGCAAGAAGTACGACCGGCTGCTGGAAGACCTGAGCCAGCAGGTACCCGACGCCGCCACGCAGCTGCGGGGCCGCCTCCACAGCCCCATCGGCCTGAACCTGGGCGCCGAGACGCCGGAGGAAATTGCCCTGTCCATCGTGGCCGAGATTCAGGCGGTGCTCACCGGCCGCCCCGCCGGCTTCCTGCGCGACTCGCCCCACCCGATTCACCCGCCCCTGCACGCCGACGCGCCCCTGGTGCCCGAAGGCCGGGTCGATGCCGGGTGTAGTCTGTAACGCTGCCCCGCCGCCATGCCCCACGCCCTGCTGCTGCTCGCCGCCGGCTCGTCCTCCCGCCTGGGGCGGCCCAAGCAGCTGTTGCCCTACCAGGGCCAGACGCTGCTGCGCCGGGCCGCCGAAACGGCCGTGGCCGCGGCGGAAGGCGGCCCGGTGGTGGTCGTGACCGGGGCCCTGCACGAGGCCCTGCTGCCGGAGCTGGCCGGGCTGCCGCTCACGGTGGTGCGGTGCCCGGCCTGGGCGCTGGGCATGGGCGCCTCCCTGCACGCCGGGCTGGCCGCGCTGGAAGCCGCCGGGCCGCTGCCGGCCCTCACCGTGCTGCTCTGCGACCAGCCCCACGTGACGCCCGCGCTGCTGTGGCAGCTGCGCGCCGCCCACGCCGCCACCGGCCGGCCCATCGCGGCCTGCGAATACGCGGGAGTCCGGGGCGTACCGGTGTTTTTCGCGGCAGCGGCCCTGGCGCTGCTGCGTGCGCTGCCCGCCGCCGCCGGGGCCGGGCAGCTGCTGAAGCAGCACCCGCAGCTGGTGGCCCCGGTGCCGTTTCCCGCAGGAGCCATGGATGTGGACACGGAGGAACAGTACGCGGCCCTGCTGGCCGAAGAGGATGGCCCCCGGCCCGCGCGGGGGTAGGCCCGGGTGCGGGCGGCTTTGCGGCAGCTGCTGCTGACTGGTCGAGCCGAGGTGCAGCGAAGCCGGAGCGGCGGGCGAAGTAGACTTTTTGCAAAGTATCTATGCAGTATTACTAAATAAGCCTATCTTAAAGCCTCACTCTTAACCCCTTCTGTTATGCCCATCGAATATTCTCTGGCCGAGCGCGGCAACCCCGGTCAGCCTACCGCACCCAAAAAGTTTTATGCCGTGGCCCGGTCCCAGGGTGACACCAGTGTGCGCGACATGGCCGGCCGCATCAACGAGATGAGCACCGTCAGTACCGTCGACGTGATGGCCGTGCTCGAAGCCTTCTTTCAGACCGTACCCCGGGAGCTGGCCGCCGGCCGTATCGTGCGCTTCGGCGACTTCGGCTCCTTCTCCGTGAGCCTGCAAAGCGAGGGCGCCGCCACCGAGAAAGAGTTCAGCGCCGGCCTGATCGACAACGTGAAGGTGGTGTTTCGCCCCGGCAAGCTCTTCGCCCAGGCTATGCAGGGTGCCCAGCTGCGCCGGGTGAGCACGGTACTGTCTAACACGCAGGTAAAGGCATCCTCGCGCAAGAAAGAGTAGGTACTGAGGTGACATACTGATGTCATGCCCGTGACATAGGTATGTCATCCCGGTGACATACCTATGTCACGGAAACCTGGCCAGCGGGCCTGCCTATTCCGGCAGGCCCGTTATTTTTAGGGCCCATGCGGATCAGGTACCGGAGGGTAGCGCTAATAGCTCTGCTTCCAAGCGCCGGATGGCACCTACCAGGTTCCTGAAGCTTTCCGAACGGGTGTTGGCTATGGCAAGACAAGTGCCTAACAGCCGGGAGTCCCGCACCTTCTGGTAGGCCTGATTTGTTATTTTGCTTAGCTCATGGTCGGGCGATTCTAGGTAGTCGGGGGCGCGAAACTTGGCATTTGCCTGCTGGCTGTGGAGGCCCCGTAGGCCCAGCGCTCTTTCTACGGCAGCCAAATCAGCTAGGTAAAAGGTTTCTAGGGCCCGGCATGCAATACGCACCAACGACACGGAGGCCCGACCAGCTTCTGCGCACTTGGTCGTCAGACGGGCTTTCACTACCCGGCAATCGGGGGCGCTGTCTTGGTCGCGCATGATAATAAACCGGGCTTCCGGGTTTACATAGCCTCGTAATTTAGCTACCATGCGCTTTTCTAGGTCTTGCTTGCCCTCGAATGGAATAAGCCGGGGCTTGATGGAGGAGTCGAGCAGGCGTGGCAGCAGTGTTTCGAGCAACGCTTGGGCGGAAGGTTCTTCCAGTAAGAATACTAGTTCTCGTCTCATCGCGGGTCAGCACCATCGAAAAAGCCTTGTTTCCAGAGGTAGCCCATTTGGTCGCCCTCGGCCATATAAGCGGCTAACTGCGCATCGTCTTTTGCCCGGCGTACCTGCGTGCCGCCGGCTTCCTTCACAAGCCAGCACACTTCATTCAGGCCGACTGCGTTCAGAAAATCGGGCGAGTGCGTAGAAACCAACACCTGTCCGCCCCGGTCAGCGTAAGCCCGAAACTCTTCTGCCAACTCGGTCATCAGCCGGGGGTAGAGCTGGTTTTCGGGCTCTTCGACGCAGAGCAGTGGGTGGGGCTGAGGGTCATAAAGCAACACCAGATAAGCAAACATCTTGATAGTGCCATCGGACACGTATCTATCCAGGAAAGGAGTCTTAAACGAGCCATCCTGAAAGCGTAACGTCAGGTAGCCATCGTCCATCAGCCGCGGTTCTACGGTCTGGATGCCGGGCACCCGCCGGGCCATTGTCGTTAGGATGCGGTCGAATACCGACCGGTGTTGTTCGAACAGATACTGTGCTACCAGGGGCAGATTATCCCCGGTTTCGGAAAGATGTTCGGAATTGCCAGCTGCTTCTTTCCGTCCTCGTGCCGCACTGATATGAAAGTCGGAAACGTGCCATGATTCGATAAGCTGCCGAAAGGCATTGGCCGCCTTAAAGCGTTCGAACTGACCTAAGCCCTTCACCGCTAAAACATCGGGGGAGTTCAGCGTCTGGGTTTCCCGGTCTAGCTCTTCGTCCGGCTTGTTGAAGTCCTCCTCATTGGTAATGGCGTAGCCTACCCCGCTTTTGAAATCCAGGAAGTGATAGGGCTTGCCGTGCCGACCACGCTTATACCGCAGGATTTCTCTTTTTACA
Organism: Hymenobacter algoricola; assembly: GCF_039539525.1. Lineage (NCBI taxonomy): Bacteria > Pseudomonadati > Bacteroidota > Cytophagia > Cytophagales > Hymenobacteraceae > Hymenobacter > Hymenobacter algoricola. The sequence continues at coordinate 74,674 of NZ_BAABDH010000021.1, forward strand.
TAGGGTACCCCCTTCTTCTCTGCTATTTCCAGTGTGTAAGTCACCAGTCGCTCGGCTCCAGTGATAAGCATCCGGTATTGAATCTCTATCAGAATGCTCTTGCCATTGCTGTCACGGCTCATTACTTCCTTAAAGCGCCCACGCTTGTCGAGAGCCTGCCGCACGTTGCTTTTCAAACAGTCGTGCAAGAAGCCGAATACATCAAACAGCGTCGACTTCCCCGTACCGTTAGCTCCTACGATGACTAGGAATGGGGGAATATCGCGCAGGTGAACGTCGCGGAATGTTTTGAAATTCTGCAACCGAATGGATTCAATCTTCATTGCCTGGGCCAGCTATGGGGAATAAATAGCGCTTCAAGGTAATGGAAATATACTTTTGGCTTGCCGAGGGGAGGGCCAACTTCTCGCCACTACCCGCTTCTAACTCTTCGACCCCGGCAACGGCAACGCTGAATTCCCGTTATCTTGCCCGTCACCACACTGCCAACCTACGCCCGCATGACCACCCCCGCTACCGCCATTCCCGCCGCCGCCGATACTTCCTTCGGGAACATTCCCAAGGACGACAAGCGCATCACCCGCGGCTGGACCTTCTACGACTGGGCCAACTCGGTGTACCCGCTGGTGATTACCAGCTCCATCTTCCCCATTTACTGGGGCGCGATGGTCAAGCAGATTACCCGCACCGACAGCGGCAAAAGCCCGATCGAGTTCCTGGGCTTCCAGGTGCCGGGCTCCTCGCTGCTCACCTACGCCATTTCGGCGGCCTTCCTGTTCATTGCCATCATCAGCCCGTTTCTGACCTCGCTGGCCGACTTCTCGGGCCGCAAGAAGCTCTTCATGCAGATCTTCTGCTACCTGGGGGCCTTTTCCTGCGCGGCCCTGTTCTTCTTCACCCCCGACACGCTCACGCTCAGTACCTTCGTGTTCGTGCTGGCCACCATCGGCTTTTCGGGGTCCATCGTGTTCTACAACTCCTACCTGCCCCTGATTTCGAGCGAGGAAAAGTACGATTCGCTCTCGGCCCGGGGCTTTTCGATGGGCTACATCGGCTCGGTGCTGCTGCTGCTCATCTGCCTGGGCCTGATCATGGGGCACGCGGCCATCGGGCTGGAAGAAGGCTTTGCCACCCGCCTGGCGTTCCTGCTCACGGGTATCTGGTGGGCCGGCTTCGCCCAGATTGCCTTTTTCGCTTTGCCCGCCGACCCCGGCCGCGCCCCCGGCGCCGCCTCGGCTGATGATTCGGGCTGGCTGCTCAACGGCTTCCGGGAGCTGGGCAAGGTCTGGGACCAGCTCAAGCAGCTGCCCAACCTGAAGCGCTTTCTGCTGGCCTACTTCACCTACAACATGGGCGTGCAGACGGTGATGTACGTGGCCACCATCTTCGGCGACGAGGAGCTCAAGCTCGAAAGCTCAGCCCTGATCATGACCATCCTGCTGCTTCAGCTGGTGGGCATTCTGGGCGCCTACCTGTTCTCGAAGCTCTCGGAGCGCATCGGCAACACCCGGGCCCTGAGCTGGGCCGTATTTATCTGGATGCTGATCTGCATCGGCGGCTACTTCGTGCAGGCCGGCTGGAGCTTCTACGCCCTGGCCGCCGTCATCGGCCTGACCATGGGCGCCGTGCAGAGCCTCTCGCGCAGCACCTACTCCAAGATCATTCCCGAGAACACGCCCAACACCGCCGCCTTCTTCAGCTTTTTCGACGTGACCGAGAAGCTCAGCATCGTCATCGGCACGGCCGTGTTCGGCGTCATTGCCCAGGTCACGGGCTCCATGCGCAACAGCATTCTGTCGCTCATCGTGTTCTTCGTGCTCGGGCTGATTTTCCTGCTCCGCCTGCGGGGCCGCAAGCTCCGCGACGAGCCCCAGGAGGCCGCCGCGGCCGGGGCGGCGAGTGCCAACCGCTAGCCCGTACCGCTGCGGCGGGCCCCAGGCCCAGGCCCGGCCGGCGGGCGGGGCCTGGGTGGGCGAAATTTGCGGCCTCCGGTGAAACCTTTCGCCGGAGGCCGGCTTTTATAAGTATTCAACTTCGCTAATTCTGTCTCCTTGCGCTCATGACTCCCGCCCAACCTGCCCTGCAAACGGCCCTCAGTGAAGAGCTGAAGGGCGAGCTGAAGCTGACCCGCCGCCTGCTGGAGCGGGTGCCCACGGAGCAGTTTGCCTGGCAGCCCCACCCCAAATCCATGAAGCTCGGCACGCTGGCCTCGCACATGGCCAACCTGGTCGGCTTCCTGCAAATGTCATTGCAGGCGCCGGAAACCGACATGGCCACCGTCACGCCGCTGCCCTCGCCGGCCGATACCGACGAAGTGCTGCGCCGCTTCGACGTCAACGCCGAGAACATCCACAAAGCCCTGGCCGATGTCGACGACGCCACGTTCCACCAGCTCTGGACCATGCGCCGCGGCGAGCAGGTATTCATGACCATGCCCCGCGCCGCCGTGGCCCGGGTGCTGGTGCTCAACCACCTCATCCACCACCGCGGCCAGATGAGCGTCTACCTGCGCCTGCTCGACATTCCCGTGCCCGCCATCTACGGCAGCTCCGCCGACGAGGCGCCGGGGCGGTAAAGTACAGTTCCTGGCATTGCGAGCGAAGCGGGGCAATCCGTCCTGTGTGCAGTATAGCCCGTTTTTTTCCCACAAAGCCTTTTCCCGTTGGTACGGGAAAGGGCTTTGTGTTGTAACGCGAAGTTCCACTTTGCAAGGCGTTGCCCGACAAGCGTTGAAACGGCGCGGACGCCTCGCGAAGTGGAACTTCGCGTTACACCGATAGGCCCTGACGTCAGTTCAAACAATAGGGCTTTGGGAGAAAAGGGCGGGACTACCTGCGCACAGGAAGGATTACCACGCTACGCTCGCAATGACATGGGAAGTCTATTTACCGCTGAACACCTTCTCCCCGGCAATCCAGGTCTGCCGCACTTTCGCGCCGCGCAGCCGGGGGGCGGCAGCCTTGAGCAGGTCGGTGTCCAGCACCACGAAGTCGGCGGCCAGGCCGGGGCGGATGCTGCCTTTCTGCTTGTCTTCGAAGCCGGCGTGGGCGGCCCACACGGTCATGCCGCGCAGGGCGTCGGGGCGGCTCAGGGCGTTTTCGGGCTGGAAGCCGCCGCTGGGGTAATTCTTGGCATCCTGCCGGGCCACGGCCGAGTGAAAGCCGAACAGCGGGTTGATGTCTTCCACCGGGAAGTCGGAGCCGATGGCCACCTGCCCGTACTGCTGGCGCAGCTGCTCGTAGGCATAGGCCGTTTTGAGCCGGGCCGCGCCCAGCCGCTCCCCGGCCCAGTACATGTCGGAGGTGGCGTGGGTGGGCTGCACCGAGGGCACGATGCCGAACTGCCCGAACTTGGCCATGTCGGCGGGCGTGACAACCTGGGCGTGCTCGATGCGCCAGCGCCGGTCCTTCTGCCCCTTCAGCGCCTCCCCGTAGATGTTCAGGATGATGCGGTTGGCCGAGTCGCCGATGGCATGGGTGTTCATCTGAAACTTGCTGGCCGCAATTTCGCGGGCCAGAGCGCGGTATTCCTTTTCGGTGGACAGCAGAAAGCCGGTTTCCCTGGGCTTATCGGCATACGGCTCTACCAGGCAGGCCCCGCGGGAGCCCAGCGCCCCGTCGGCATATACTTTGAAGGAGTTGACGGTAAGCCGGTCGGTAAAGACCGGGCCGCTCTGGAAGAAGAAGTCCTTGTTGGCCTTGGTGGGGTTGAGCATGGCGTAGAGGCGCACTTTCAGCTTGCCCTGCTGCTGCAAGGCCGCCAGCTGGTCGATGTTGGCCTTATCGAGGCCGGCGTCGGCCATGCTGGTCAGGCCCACGGCCAGGCAGCGCTGCTGGGCTTCGAGCAGCAGGGCCCCGGCCTCGGCCGTCGTCGGCTCCGGGATTTTCCCCGAAACCAGGTCCACGGCATTATCGACCAGCAGGCCCGTGGGGCGGCCCTGGGCATCCTTGGTGATGGTGCCCCCGCTGATGGGCGTACGGGCCGTGATGCCGGCCAGGTCCAGGGCTTTCTGGTTGACCAGCGCCGCGTGCCCGTCTACCCGCACCAGGAAGACCGGCGTATTGGGGAAGAGCCTGTCGAGCGTGTCTTTGGTGGGAAACTGCTTGCTGGCCCAGTCGTTCTGGTCCCAGCCGCGGCCCGTCAGCCAGGCCGCCTGCGGATACTGCTGCCGCTGCTGCTGCAGGCGCTGCACCACCGCCGCCCAGGAGTCCGTGCCCACCAGGTCCGCGTCGCGCAGGCCCAGGGCGTAGCGGTAGAAGTGGCAGTGGGCGTCGTAGAAGCCGGGGTACACAAACTGGCCCTGCGCGTCCAGTTCCGCTTTGGCCTGAAACTTCCCGCGTAGTTCCTCAGCCGTGCCCACCCCCACGAATTTACCGTCCTGCACGGCAAAGGCCTGGGCGGTAGAGAAGGTAGAGTCCACGGTATACACGGTGGCGTTGTACACGAGCAGGTCGGCGGGCTGGCGGGAGGAGGACTGGCAGCCGAAGAAGCCGAGCAGCGGCAACGAGAGCAGCAGAGCGGAGCGCAGAAGTGAAGTCATGCGGCGAAGGTACGCGCCGCGGCGGTTTGCGCCCGCGCCTACGCTGCCTTCCGGCGGCGGCGGGCATCCTGCCGCCGGCACTGCGCCAGCCACTCCAGCGCTTCTGCCTCCGTGGTGAAGCGCTCCAGGCAGTAGGGCCGGCCGTCGAAGTAGGTGAGGTCCGGGATGCCGGGGTTGGCCAGCACCCCGGCCAGCTGGTGCGGGGCCATCAGGTAGGCCAGGTATACGGGCAGGCGCAGGCGGCCGGGCAGCTGCGGAAAAAACTCGTCCATCATCCACTGCACGTCGGCCGCCCCCACGCCGCCAACCCGGCCGCTGAGGTCGATCAGCCAGAAGCGGCAGCGCCGGGCTACGGCCTCGTCGAGCAGGGCGGCGTAGCCGCGGTGCAGCTCGAAGGGCATCACGCCCCGCTGCCAGTGGCCGGCCAGCACGCGCTCCTCCGGCCGGTAGTCAATGCTAAGGTAAGAGGAGGAAAAAGAGCTCATACCAGGAAGGGAGGGGAGAACGGGGCAGAGGGGGTAAGGAAAAGGCGGGTAGGGTAGAAAAAAACAATCCCCGGCAGCTGCAGCAGCCCCGGGGATTGGTTGCGGCGGCGCGGCGCTGCAAGCTAGAAAAATCTGCGAAGCCGCACCGGCTTATTCGAAGCGCATGTGCTTCACCGATTCGCCCGACGTCTGCAGCTCAATCAGCGAGTCGATGCCGATCTGCAGGTGGGAGGTGACGAAGTCGGTGGTCACCTTCTTGTCGCTCTCGGAGGTTTTCACGCCTTCGGGCGTCATCGGGTTGTCGCTCACCAGCAGCAGCGCGCCGTGGGGAATCTCGTTCACGAAGCCGACGGTGAAGATGGTGGCCGTTTCCATGTCCACGGCCATGGCCCGGATCTGGCGCAGGTAGTCCTTGAAGTTCTCGTCGTGCTCCCACACGCGGCGGTTGGTGGTGTACACCGTGCCGGTCCAGTAGTCCTTCTCGTGCTTCTTGATCATGCTGCTCACGGCCCGCTGCAGGCGAAACGAGGGCAGGGCCGGAATCTCGGCCGGCAGGTAGTCGTCGGACGTACCCTCGCCGCGGATGGCGGCAATGGGCAGGATCAGGTCGCCGAGCTTGGTTTTGTTTTTCAGGCCGCCGCACTTGCCCAGAAACAGAGCCGCCTTGGGCTTCACGGCGCTGAGCAAATCCATCACCGTGGCCGCCATGGGGGAGCCCATGCCGAAGTTGATGATGGTGATGTTGTTGGCCGTGGCCGTCTGCATGGGCTTGTCGATGCCGCGGATTTCCACCCCAAACTGCTCGGCAAACATGGTTACGTAGTTGATGAAGTTGGTGAGCAGGATGTACTGCCCAAACTCCTTGAGGGGCACGCCGGTGTAGCGGGGCAGCCAGTTCTCGACGATGTCGGCTTTGGTTTTCATAATGCGTTTTGGGCGTAAGTGAGAGAGGGTAAGGGGGCTGGGGGAAACTGTGGGATACAAAAAAACCGTCGAACGGAAAGGGTACGACGGTGCCGGAGAAAAGCGGTAGCTGTGGCTCCGGGCCGTACCTTTGGAGGTGATGCAAGAGTTGAACCTGCCGCCTTTCGCCCACAAACTTACACAATCGGCCCCAAATCCGCAGATCTGGGATATTCTGCGCCGTAAATATATTGTGCTGACCCCCGAGGAGTGGGTGCGCCAGCACGTAGTTCACTATCTGATCGGCCACCTGGGTTATCCGAAGGGGCTGCTGAGCCTGGAGCGCGGCCACGCCTACAACCAGCGCCAGAAGCGCACCGACCTCTGCGCCTTCGATGCCGCCGGCCGGCCCCTGCTGCTCGTGGAGTGCAAGGCTCCTTCGGTGCCCATCACGGCGGCCACCGCCCACCAGGCTGCTACCTACAACCAGACCATCGGCGCGCCGCTGCTGCTGCTCACCAACGGCCTGCAGCACTACTGCTGGCGGGTTGACTTTGCGCTGCGCACCAACGAGCGGCTGACCGCAATACCGCCCTACGCCGGGCCCCTGGCGGAATGAGCGTCGGCTGGTTGAAGACTCTGCTTCTGGGGCTGTTCGCGCCAATTTGCTTTCTTTAGCTTGGCCAACCGGCCCGCGGCTCTCTGATAGCGCCGGCCGCTCCAGAAAACGACTTTATCCCCACGGCCATGATACATCCGGATGCGCCTTTGGGCAGCACGCAGTTTGAGCAAAGCCGCGCCATTGCCTTTGTGGTCGACGAGCACGGCGCGCTGCTGCGCGTGACGGCCGGCCTGGCGGCCTGGCTGGGCGAAACCGCCGCCACGCTGACCGGCCCCCGCCTGCGGGAGCTGCTGCCCGCCGCGGCCGAGCACACCCGGCAGCAGCTGGCCCGCGCCGCCGCGGGCGAAGTAGTGGAGTACGAAACCCAGGTAGTGGTGGCCGGAAAGCCGGAGGCGGTCTGGGTGACGCTGCTGCCCCTGCCCGGCCCGGCAGGACAGCAGGCCGGCGTATACGGCCTGGTGAAGCCCATAGCAGCGGTGTCGGGAGCTACCACCGCGCTGCTGGAGCGCGAGCGGCAGCTGTCGGTCATCTTCGACAATATTGCCGACATAACGTTTGTGCTGCGCCGGGAGGAAGACGGGCAGTTCCGGTTTGTATTCGTCAACAAGGCGTTTGAAAGAACCACCGGCGTACCCGCCGCTCGGGTGGTGGGCGCTCTGGTAGCCAAGATTATTCCCGAGCCCTCGCTGAGTCTGGTGCTGGCGCACTACCAGCAGGCGCTACGCACCCGGCAGCCGGTGGTATGGCAGGAAGTATCCGACTATCCCAGCGGCCGCAAAACCGCCGAAGTGAGCGTGACGCCCGTCCTCGACGCAGCCGGGGGCTGCTGCCAGCTGGTGGGCATCGTGCACGATCTGACGCCGCAGAAGACCGTGGAAGAAGACCTGCGGGTGAGCAACGAGCGGTTTCAGTACGTGCTCAAAGCCACCAGCGACGCCCTCTACGACTGGAACATCGCCGCCGATACGCTGTACTGGGGTGAAGGCTACGAGGACCTGTTCGGCCACCAGCTCACGCAGAACCCGACGCCGTTCAGCCATTGGTCCGACCACGTGGAACCCGACGAGCACCACCGCGTGGTGGATGGGCTGCGGCACACGGCCTACGAAACCCGGGGCTCGTTCTGGCAGCAGGAATACCGGTTTCGCCGCGCCGATGGCTCCTGGGCCGTGGTATTTGACCGCGGCTACATTCTGCGCGATGCGCAGGGTCGGCCCGTGCGCATGATCGGGGCCATGCAGGACATTACGGAGCGCAAGCAGGCCGAAGAGCGGCAGCGCCTGATGACGGCAAAGCTGGGCGAGCAGAACGCCGACCTGCAGCAGTTCACCTACATTGTCTCGCACAACCTGCGGGCGCCGCTGGCCAACGCGCTGGGCTACGTGGACCTGCTTTCGCGGGTAGACAAAACGACGGCCGTATTCGACGACTCACTGCGCAACCTGCGCACCAGCCTGCAGCGGCTGGATGGCGTGCTGACCGACGTCAACGCTATTCTCTCCATCCGCGACCAGCAGGGCCGCTACCGCCCCGAGCCGGTAGCCGTGGCCGAGGTCTGCGACCAGGTGCTGCTGAACATGCAGGAGCTGCTGCAGGAGTGCGGCGGGGAGCTGGTCTGCCAGATTCCGAAGTCGCTGCGGGTGCTGGGCAGCCGCGCCTACTTCCACAGCATCTTTCACAACCTGGTTTCCAACGCCATCAAGTACCGCGACGACGCCCGCCCGCTGCGCATTACCATCTCGGCCACCGCCGCGCCCCGGCAGCCCATCACCCTGGTAGTGCGCGACAACGGCGCGGGCTTCGACCAGCAGCCGGCCGGCGACGAGGTATTTCAGCTCTACCGGCGCTTCCACGCCGACAAGACGGGGCGCGGCATCGGGCTGTTTCTGGTAAAGGCCCACGTCGAATCGATGGGCGGCCAGATTGCCGTACGCAGCCAGGTGGGCCAGGGAACCGAATTTACTCTCTACTTTAGGGCCTATGCGGATGAAAACCTACCTCATTGACGACGACGACCTCGGCATCTACCTGACCGAGCAGCTGTTGCGGGCCGAGGGGTTTTCCAACTCCATCAGCACGTTTCAGTCGGCCCGGCAGGCGCTGGACACCTTGGTCAGAGACAAAGCCCAGGACGCGCCCCAGGTGGTGTTTCTGGACCTGAACATGCCGGTCATGAATGGCTGGCAGTTTCTCGATGCGCTGGCGCCCTATAAGGACGAGCTGCTCGGGCGCTGCCACATCTATATCCTCACCTCCTCGCTGGCCCTGGCGGACCTGGAGAAATCCCGGGAGTACGACCTGGTGGCGGGCCTGATCCACAAGCCCATCGACAGCGAGGAAATCCGCGCCATTCACTCGCGGCTCGAAGCGGACGGCAAGCCAACGTGAGGGAAGCGCCCGGGGCCGCTAGCGGTAGAATTTGTTGTCGAGCAGACCGTCGGTGAAAAACTGGGCGGCGGCTTTCAGCTCCCGGCCGTACTGCCGGGCCTTTTGCGGGTCGGGCGTAGGTAAGGGTGCGGCCGGCAGCAGGTGGGTCTGGTAGGGGTAGAGGTGAATTTTGTCGTCGCTGGTCAGCTCCGTCACGAAGTCGCGGTGCACCAGGAACAACGAGCTGCCGCTCAGGAAAAAGGCGCGGCCGCTGGTGGTGGTATCAAACACGGAATAGCCGAAGGGCAGCAGCTGCCGGTCGGCCGGGATGTTGAGCAGATCCACCACCGTGGCGGGCACGTCGGCCTGCTGGGTGATGCGGTGCACGTCGGCGGCGGGCAGCGGGCGGCCGGGGTGAAACAGCAGCAGGGGCGTTTTGAAGGCGCCCAGCGTGTTCTGGTAGTCGGGCTTGTCGCTCTGCGAGGTATGGTCGGCCAGCAGGATAAACAGCGTGTTCTGGTACCAGGGCTGGCTGGCGGCGGCTTTGAAAAACTGCCGCAGGGCAAAGTCAGTGTAGCCGATAACGCCGTGAATGGGCAGCGTGCCGGCCGGAAAGCGGCCCTGGTAGCGGGCCGGCACCTCAAACGGTTCGTGGGAGGTAAGGGTAAACAGAGTGGAGAAAAACGGCTGCTTCTGCCGGCTTAGCTCCTGGGCGAAGTACTGCAGGTAGGGCTCGTCGGCAATGCCCCAGTGGCCGTCGAAGTCCGGGCTTTTCGCCCCACCCGGATACTCGTTCAGCCCGAAGTACTGCTGCACGCCGGCAATGCCGCTGAACGTGTTGAAGCCCATCGTCCCGTTTTGGGCACCGTGAAACACCGAGGTGGCGTAGCCCTGCCGGCCCAGCAACTCCCCCAGGCCGTGCAGCTCGTCGGTCTGGAAGTTGGAGGTGATAAAGGGGCTTTCAATCAGGGATGGCAGCCCCGCCAGCACGGCCGGCAGGGCCTCGATAGAGCGGCGGCCATTGGCGTAGTGCTCCCGAAAAAACCGCCCCTTCGTCGCCAGCGAATCAAAGAACGGCGTGTAGCCGCCCCCGCCGTTTTCCAGGCCCGTGTACTCGGAGGCAAAGCTCTCGACCAGCAGAATCACCACGTTGTCGCGGGGGGCGCCGGGGCGGGCCGCCGGATAATGGGCCGCCAGCGCCGGCCGCAGCTCGGCAGGGTCGGCGAAGAACGTGCGCCGGTCCAGGGGCTGGTAGCCCAGGCTTTTGAGGAAGGTAAAGGTGCTGTTCAGCGCCACGTGGCCCAGCACGGGTGGCGTCTGCATAAACGCGTGGCCGGTGCGCAGGGGCTTGAGCTGCAGGCCCCCGCGGATGCCGAGCACCGTCAGCGCGGCTACCAGCACCACCTCAAGCACGGGCTGCCCAATCCGCCGCCACGCCGCCGCCGCGGGCCGGACTGCCGGGACCATGGGGTAAAAATAGGCCAGCAGCCCCAGCAGCAGCAGCAGCGGCACAAACAGAAACCAGTACTGCCCCAGCAGCTGCCCCGACTGCCGCTCAATATCCCCGGTGATGGTAAACAGCTCGTTGCTGGTGCGCCGCCCGATAAACTTGAAGTACTGGGTGTCGATGATGTTCAGCGCCAGCCCCGGGGCATTGAGCAGCAGATACAGGGCCCGCAAAAACCGTTGCCAGCCCCGCCCGGCGGCCGGCACCAGCGAAAACAGCGTGAACGGCACATTCAGCAGCAGCAGGGCCGCCACGTCGAATCGGAAGCCGTGCCCGAAGGCCAGCAGCACCTGCCCGAAGGTGGCTTCGCGGAAGGTGCTGAAATTGGAGAGGTAAAATCCCAGGCGCAGCAGCACGTAGGCGCCCATGAGCAGGGCCAGACGACGCAGCAGCAAACGCAGCAGGGGGGAGGGCATGGCGGAAAAAAAAGCTACGCTTTCAGCGTGTAGTGCAGGCGCTGCCCGTCGGGCAGGTCCTTGATCTGGGCGTAAAACCCGCTCAGGTACGTCAGCCGCTCCAGGGCCGGAATCGGCTTCAGCGTCCGCTGCTCGGAGCGGGACTGGATGCACACCGGCGGGTACATGCTCAGCAGCTGCCCGGGCTCCAGCTGGCCGCCCCGCTGCTGAAAGCTGCGCAGCGGCTCCATGCCCAGCGCATCGAGCGGAAACTTCTCGATGCCGAACAGAAAGTGCTTGAAATCTACCTCCAGGTCGGCAATTTCGCCGGTTTCGGTATCCAGAAAGAGCACCGCGTCGCCGCGGAGCAGAAACTGGTTGCCCACGCAGTCCTGGGCGAAGGGAATGTCGGTGGGCTGCACCGTGCGGTAGCGCTTCCAGAAAGCCTGCTCACCGTTCCAGGCGGCACCCAGGTCGTGCCAGAGCGGATAGTGGCAGCAGCCCCGGATGTGAAGCCCCCCGAAATAGGCGACCACGCCGTTTTGGGCCCGCAGAAAATCCTGCAGGTAGAGCGGCAGCAGAGCGAAAGTTTGGGCGTCCGAAATCGGGCGGCCCTGAAAAAGGAGTCCTTTCATGAAGAGCTACAAGGGGAAGGAAAGCTGGGCGCGACGATTTGCGCCACTCAGTAAAAAAGCCTTCCCGAGTTCTATCGGGAAGGCTTTTTTGTTCGATAAGCAGAGAATTAAGCGTGCGCCGGCTCCAGTACGCTGTTTACGTCAACCATCGGCAGGTTCCAGGCATCGGCTACGCCCTGGTACACGACGTCGCCGTTGACCACGTTCAGGCCCAGGCGCAGGGCAGCGTCCTGCTGGCAGGCTTTCTGCCAGCCCAGGTTGGCCAGCTTCACGGCGTAGGGCAGCGTAGCGTTGGTGAGGGCCAGCGTGCTGGTGTAAGGCACCGCGCCCGGCATGTTGGCCACGCAGTAGTGCACGATGTCGTCGATGATGAAGGTCGGGTCTTCGTGGGTGGTCGGCTTGCAGGTTTCGATGCAGCCGCCCTGGTCCACGGCCACGTCCACGAGCACGGTGCCGGGGCGCATGGTCTTGAGCATGTCGCGGGTGATGAGGTGGGGCGCCTTGGCCCCCGGAATCAGCACCGCGCCGATGATCAGGTCGGCCGTTTTGATGGCCGCGCGGATGTTGTACTCGTTCGAGTACTGGGTCACCACATTCTTGGGCATGAAGTCGTCGAGCTCGCGCAGCCGGTTCAGGTTGATGTCCATCACGGTCACCAGCGCGCCGAGGCCGGCGGCAATCTTGGCGGCTTGGGTGCCCACGATACCGGCGCCCAGCACCAGTACTTCGGCGGGCTTCACGCCGGGTACGCCGCCGAGCAGGATACCGCGGCCTTTGAGCGGCTTCTCCAGGTACTTGGCGCCTTCCTGGGGGGCCATGCGGCCGGCCACTTCGCTCATCGGAATGAGCAGGGGCAGGGCGCGGGTGGGCAGCTCCACGGTTTCGTAGGCCAGGCACACGGCCTTGCGCTCAATCATGGCGTGGGTGAGCTCCTCGCCGCTGGCGAAGTGGAAGTAGGTGAACAGCAGCTGGCCTTCCTTGATGAGCGGGTACTCCGAAGCAATGGGCTCCTTCACCTTCACAATCATCTCCGCCTTGGCATACACCTGCTCGATAGTCGCCAGCACGGTGGCGCCGGCCTGCTCGTACTCGGCATCCTGAAAGCCGCTGCCCAGGCCGGCCGTGGCCTGCACGTACAGCTCATGGCCGTGCTTGCGGAGTTCAGCAACCCCGGCGGGCGTCAGGCCCACGCGGTTTTCGTTGTTTTTGATTTCTTTCGGGACACCAATAATCATGGCAGAAACTAAAGGAGTGGAGGTGGGAGATACTAGGCGGAAAACGGCCGCAAAGATAGGCAATGCTGCCGGGTTTGTGGGTGCCCGGGTAAGTATGTAATTAGGGGATTGGGGAATCAGGTAAATCGTTTGTCATCCTGAGTGAAGCGAAGCGGAATGAAGGCCCTTCCTCTTCGTCACTACCAAAATCCTTTCAATGCACAACGCCCTTTCCCGCGCTGATCGGAAAAGGGCGTTGCTCAGTTAATGTAGCTGATTGGTTATCAGAGGAGGGTCCTTCATTTCGCTTCGCTCCACTCAGGATGACAAACGACTTACCCAATCACCTGCTTACTTGAACGGGACGGCCACGCCGTTTTCCTTCATCATGCTGGTGCCGTTCAGGTCGCGTACCACGTTGGCTTTCAGCGTGAGCTTGGCGTCGCCGGTCAGGTCGTTCGAGGAAATAGTCACCACATCCGACATCTGCCCGATCTGGCGCTGCCCGTAAATCAGTTCGATGGTGCCGCTCTGGCCCGGCTTAATGGGGGCGGGCGTGTTTTTGTAGCCTACGCAGTTGCACGAGGACGTCAGCTGACTGAGCACCAGTTCCTGCTTGCCGGTATTTTTCACCGTGAAGCGCGCCGAGGGCTGCTGCCCGGCCTCCATCTTGCCGAAGTCGTGGGCCGCGCGGTCCAGGGTCAGGCGCGGGGAGAGAGCCAGCTGGGCGGGCGTGAGCGTGGATTTTACCTGGCCCTTGTCCAGTACGTTGCCCTTGATGCTGAGCACGGTGCTCGGCGTGGCGGCGTTGCTGGTCACGGTTACGGTTTTGTTGAACACGCCGGGCCGGCCGGCGCTGCTGTACATGGCTTTCACGATGCCGGTTTTGCCGGGCAGCACCGGCGTCTTGGTCCAGTCGGGGGTGGTGCAGCCGCAGCTGGCCTGTACGTTGGCAATAACGATGGGCTGCGTGCCGGTGTTCTTGAAGCGAAACTCGTGGGTGGCCATGGTGCCCTCGGCCACGTTGCCGAAGTCGTGGGTGTCTTTTTCAAACGTCATTACGCCCTGGGCCCGGGCGCCGAGATGAACGAACAGCAGCACGAGGCCCAGCAGCAGGGAGGCAAAGTTTTTCATAGCAGTCAGCCGGCGGTAGGTTAAACCAGATTGCGGCGCCCCATTTGGCCCGCAAGCCAAAGATAGACAAAAACCGGCCTGATTCGTACCAGGGCCGAAAGGCGGTTTTGTGCCGGGTCACGCCCAAATCCGTACTTTTGTGGGCCTGCTTTCTGAGCCGGCCTTTTCCAGAGTCCTTTCCGCCGCCAAAATCCCCGCCCATCCGCCTTATGCCCACCGCTGAACCTATCGTAGCCGCCCCGGCGGCCCTTAGCAAAGAAGACCTGCTCCGTGACTACCGCCTGGGCTGGGAAAGCCGGCAGGCCTCCCTCGCGGGCCGCAAGGAAGTATTTATGGGCAAAGCCAAGTTCGGCATCTTCGGCGACGGCAAGGAGCTGCCGCAGCTGGCCATGGCCCGCGCCTTCCAGCCCGGCGACTTCCGCTCCGGCTACTACCGCGACCAGACCTTTATGGTGGCCGCCGGCGAGCTGACCTGGCAGCAGTACTTTGCCCAGCTCTACGCCCACCCCGACGCCGAGGCGGAGCCCGCCACCGCCGGCCGCGCCATGAACGGCCACTTCGCCACCCGCCTGCTCGACGAGGACGGCCAGTTCAAGAATCTGGCAGAGCTGAAAAACTCCTCCGCCGACGTGTCGCCCACGGCCTCGCAGATGCCGCGGCTGGTAGGCTTGGCTTACGCTTCCAAGCTGTACCGGCAGAACCCCGAGCTGCATGAGCTGACCCAGTTTTCGGTGAACGGCAACGAAATTGCCTTCGGCACGATTGGCAACGCCAGCACTTCGGAAGGCATGTTTTTCGAGGCCATCAACGCGGCCGGCGTGCTGCAGATTCCGATGCTGGTCAGCGTCTGGGACGACCATTACGGCATCTCGGTGCCCGCCGAATACCAGACCACCAAGCAGAGCATCAGCGAGATTCTGGCCGGCTTCCAGCGCAACGGACCCGGGGAGCAGGGCTTCGAGATTTTCGTGGTCAAAGGCTGGGACTATGCCGCCCTGGTCGATACCTATCTGCGGGCCGCCGAAGTGTGCCGCCGCGAGCATGTGCCGGTGCTGATTCACGTGACCGAAGTAACCCAGCCCCAGGGCCACTCCACCTCCGGCTCGCACGAGCGCTACAAGAGCAAGGACCGGCTGAGCTGGGAAGAGGAGCACGACTGCCTGCGTAAGATGCGCGAGTGGCTGCTGGCCGAGGGCCACGCCACGGAAGACGAGCTCAGCCAGATTGAAACCGAAACCAAGGACGTCATCAAGCAGGCCCGCGTGGCCGCCTGGGAGGCCTTCTTCAACCCCATCAAGCAGGAGCGCGACGAAGCCGTAGTGGTGCTGGAAAAGCTGGTGGCCGAAACGGGGGAGGAAAACGCCCTGCACGACATGGTGGAGCACCTGCGCCACAACCCGACGCCCATCCGCGCCGACATTGTGCGCACCGTGCGCCGGGCCCTGCGCCTCGTGCGCGACAAGCGCCGCAGCAATGCCCGCCAGGATTTGAAGGACTACCTGGAGCAGGCCCTGGCCGAAAATGCCGACCGCTACAACTCCTACCTCTACAGCCAGAGTGAGCAGGCCGCGCTGAACATCGACGTAGTGCCGGCCGAATTTGCCGCCGACGCCGCCCCCGTGGATGGCCGCGAGGTGCTGCAGGCCTGCTTCGAGGCCAACTTCCGCCGCGACCCGGCCATCTTCGCCATCGGCGAGGACGTGGGCAAAATCGGGGACGTGAACCAGGCCTTTGCCGGCCTGCAGGACAAGTTTGGCGAGCTGCGCGTGACCGATACCGGCATCCGCGAATGCACCATCGTGGGGCAGGGCATCGGCGCCGCCCTGCGCGGGCTGCGACCCATCACCGAAATCCAGTACCTCGACTATCTGCTCTACGCCATCCAGATTCTGAGCGACGACGTGGCCTGCCTGCAGTACCGCACCAAGGGCGGGCAGAAAGCGCCCCTGATTGTGCGTACCCGCGGGCACCGTTTGGAAGGCGTCTGGCATTCGGGCTCCCCCATTGGCATGATCCTGAGCAGCATCCGCGGCATGCACGTGCTCGTCCCGCGCGACATGACCCAGGCGGCGGGCTTTTACAACACGCTGCTGCGTTCCGACGAGCCGGCTTTGGTGATTGAGTGCCTGAACGGCTACCGCCTCAAGGAGCGAATTCCGCTGAACGTGGGCGAGTTCACGCTGCCGCTGGGCGTGCCCGAAACCCTGCAGGCCGGCACCGACATCACCATCGTCACCTACGGCTCGATGTGCCGCATCGTGCTGGACGCGGCCAAGCAGCTGGCGGAGGTGGGCATTTCCGCCGAGGTAATCGACGTGCAGACCCTGCTGCCCTTCGACATCGACCACGTCATTGCCGACAGCCTGCGCAAAACCAGCCGGGTGCTGTTCGCCGACGAAGACGTGCCCGGCGGCGCCACGGCCTACATGATGCAGCACGTGCTCGACGAGCAGCAGGCCTACAAGCTCCTCGACTCGCAGCCCCGCTGCCTGGCCGCGCAGCCCCACCGCCCGCCCTATGGCTCCGACGGCGACTACTTCAGCAAGCCCAACGCGGAGGATGTGTTCGACGCCGTGTATGAGCTGATGAGCGAAGCCGAGCCCAAGCGTTTCCCGGCCATCTATTAGGGTTGGTAAATTCCATAGAAAAGCCCGGCTGGATATCCGGCCGGGCTTTTTTGTGGGGCTGCTGGCCGCTACTGGACCAGATAACTCGAGGTAACCACTTTGTTGCTCTCGTTCAGGGCACGGTCCATGATACTAAGCTCGAAGCGGATGGTCTGACCCGATTTGATGGGGGTAAAAGAGCCATCAACCAAAATGTCGGTGGTGAAGGTCAGGTCTCCTTTCAGCGGTGCAGCCTTGCCCCCGGGCGGGTCGAGAGGCGGGTAAGTGGAGATGTAGATGTTGTCAGCATTTTGAAACACTACCGGCTCAAATCGGCCGGGACTGACTTCAAAGTAAGGCACCAGAAAGTAGTTGTTGTAATTGCGATTTGGAGTGCCGTCCGGCAGCGTTTTGGCATATGGGCTGTTGGGAGTTTTGTCACTCTCGTTCAGGCCCAGATCTCCTTCGCCATCCTTGAAGTTGACCGTAATCACGACGTGGTCGAAGGCCGTGGTGATACCGTCATCTACCCGGGTGACTTTTATCTCCTTGAACTCGATGCTGGGCGTACTCGGAAAGTTCGGCGTATTCAGGCAGGAGCTGAGGGCAAAAGTGGAAAGGACAACGGCGGCCCCTGAAAGAGTACGAAACATGGCCATAGCAAGCAGAAAAAACGGTTCGAAAACGGCGTCCGGATCCGGCAGCGGAAGGTACAACTTCTCAACGAAGCGCCGCCGCCTTTGTTATATCAATTCGCTAACACCCGCCACCCCCGAATGAGTTTCCGCGCTGCCTACCTGCAAGCCCTGCCGGCCGTTTTGGCCGCTACTTTTGAGCCCCTGGCCCTGCAGCTGTTTCGCCACCAGGCCGTGCACTGCCCGCCCTACCGGCAGTGGCTGGCCGCGCTGAGCCGCCGGCCCGAAGCGGTGCAGCGGCTGGAGGACATCCCGTTTCTGCCCATCGAGTTTTTCAAGACCCACGAGGTGCGTACCGCGCCCGCCGACTGGGCACCGCAGGAGCTGTTTCTGAGCAGCGGCACCACCCTGCAGCAGCGCAGCCGCCACCTTGTGCGCGACTCACAGCTGTACCGCCAAAACGCGGCCCGCATTTTCGAAAGCCTCTACGGCCCGCTCACCGGCTACACGTTTCTGGCCCTGCTGCCGTCGTATCTGGAGCAGGGTCACTCTTCGTTGGTGGCCATGGTCGACTACTTTGCCCGGGAATCGGGGCAGACGCAGCCCGCGTTTTTTCTGCGCGACCATGCCGCGCTGCTGCAGGCCCTGGCTGCGGCCAAGCAGGATGCCAGCCGCCGGGTGCTGCTGATCGGGGTTTCCTACGCGTTGCTCGACCTGGCCTCCGACTATGGTCCGGTCCCGGAGCTGCAAAACCTGACGGTACTCGAAACCGGCGGCATGAAGGGCCGCCGCCGCGAGATGATCCGCGAGGAGCTGCACGCCGAGCTTCAGCAGGCCTTCGGCCCGGCCGGCATTCACTCCGAGTACGGCATGACGGAGCTGCTCTCCCAGGCCTACAGCCGCGGCGACGGCCGCTTCCACTGCCCGGCGCCGCTGCGGGTGCTGCTGCGCGACCCCGCCGACCCGTTTTCCGTGGCGGCCTACCGCCCCGATGGCGCCATCAACGTCGTCGACCTGGCCAACGTGGACTCCTGCGCCTTTCTGGAAACCAAGGACCTGGCCCGCATGCACCCCGACGGCTCCTTCGAAGTGCTGGGCAGAATGGACAACTCGGACGTGCGCGGGTGTAATCAGCTGGCGTAGGGGAGGCTGCCCCAAACTGTTTGTCATCCTTCAGCTGGCGTACGCGTAGTGAAGGTCCTTGCTCATCACCCCATGGGTACTCTTTTAAATGCACAAAGCCCTTAACCGCGCTAACGGAAAAGGGCTTTGCTTGCTGAAAAAGCGTATAGAGAATGAAGAGGAAGGTCCTTCGATCTGCTGCGCGCCGCTCAGGATGACAGCCGGGAGGGCGTGGGTCGGTTTTACTTCCCCGCGTACGTCCGGGCGTCGGCTTCCGTAATCGTGTCTTCGCTC
This sequence comes from Hymenobacter algoricola, assembly GCF_039539525.1. Classification (NCBI taxonomy): domain Bacteria; kingdom Pseudomonadati; phylum Bacteroidota; class Cytophagia; order Cytophagales; family Hymenobacteraceae; genus Hymenobacter; species Hymenobacter algoricola. The sequence continues at coordinate 93,133 of NZ_BAABDH010000021.1, forward strand.
ATGATGATGAGGCGCTCCACCACGTTGCGCAGCTCGCGGATGTTGCCGCGCCAGTCCAGGCTTTTGAGGTAGTCCAGGGCTTTGGCGTCGATGTTCTTGGGCTTGTCGCCGTAGTCGCGGGCAATGTCCTGCAGGAAGCGCTGCACCAGGTCGGGGATGTCGTCGCGGCGGTCGTTGAGGGCGGGCACCTTGATCAGGATGACGGAGAGGCGGTGGTAGAGGTCTTCGCGGAAGTTGCGCTCGGCTATCTCCTGCTGCAGGTCCTTGTTGGTGGCGGCAATCACGCGCACGTTCACCGTGATTTCCTTTTCGCCGCCCACCCGGGTGATCTTGCTCTCCTGCAGGGCGCGCAGCACTTTGGCCTGGGCTGAAAGGCTCATGTCGCCGATTTCGTCGAGGAAGAGCGTGCCGCCGTCGGCCTGCTCAAACTTGCCGATGCGCTGCTTCACGGCCGAGGTGAACGAGCCCTTTTCGTGCCCGAACAGCTCCGACTCAATCAGCTCGGAGGGAATGGCGGCGCAGTTGACCTCGATCATGGGGCCGTTGTTGCGGTTGCTGAGCTCGTGCAGCTGCCGGGCCACCATCTCCTTGCCCGCGCCGTTGGGGCCGGTGATGAGCACGCGGGCGTCGGTGGGAGCCACCTTGCTGATGGCCTTGCGCACGGCTTCCAGCTCGGGCGAGGCACCGATCATCTCGGAGCTTTTGGCAATCTTCTTTTTCAGCGTCTTGGTTTCCGTCACCAGCTTGGTGCGGTCCAGGGCGTTGCGCACGGTCACGAGCAGGCGGTTCAGGTCCGGGGGCTTCTGGATGAAGTCGAACGCGCCCTTCTTGGTGGCGTCCACGGCGGTTTCGATGTTGCCGTGGGCCGAAATCATGATGAAGGCCGAATCCGGGGACGCCAGGCGGGCGCGCTCCAGCACTTCGAGGCCGTCCATCTTGGGCATCTTGATGTCGCAGAGCACCACGTCGTACTTGTTCCTGATCATCAGGTCGAGGCCGGTGGGGCCATCCTCGGCCTGATCCACGGTGTAGCTTTCGTACTCCAGAATTTCCTTCAGCGTGTTGCGGATGGCTCGTTCGTCGTCAATGATGAGAATGCGGGGCATAGGTGCGGGGAAGTGAGAAGGGGTAGGGCGAAGTAACGAAAACGCGGGCACAAAGGATGTAAGCTGGTGGTACCAACAGAACGACTGTCATGCTTCGGCTGCGCTCAGCATGACGCTCATCAAAAACCAAAACAGCCGCCGCAACCCGAAAGCTGCGGCGGCTGCCGAAAGACGCATGATGAGTCTGTAAGCCGGGTTTTGTACGCGGCCCCGAAAGGCCGCGTCTCCACCATTTATCTAGGCCAGTCCTCGCGGAAAGGCTCCATCAACCTACCCACGGATGCCGGACGAGCCGCCCGGTGCCCGGGGTTGCCCCCGGACGTATCCGCTTATTTGGTCTTTCAACCCCTGAGGTTTACCCAGCCGGACTGGTCACCCAGCCGCTGGTGCGCTCTTACCGCACCTTTTCACCCTTACCGGCGCCGGCCGAAGCCGGCACGTAGGCGGTAGTTTTCTGTGGCACTGGCTGTCTGGACCTTGCGGCCCATCCTTCCCGTTAGGAAGCAGGGTGCGCTGCGTTGCCCGGACTTTCCTCGTCGCCGGCTTAAAGCCCCGGCGCCGCGGTGGAGCGACTCATCACGGGGGTAAAGGTAGGCAGGGATTAATCAATAATGCCGCCGGCTGCGACGTAGATGCAGTCGGATACCGCGATTTTTCACCGCTTTACCACCAGCCGCACGGTCTGCACGGCTGATTCGGCCCCGGTTACCCGCAGGATATACGTGCCTTCTGACCACTCCCGCACCGGTAGCTCCAGCGTTGCTGCCTGGGCCGGCAGCACCCGGACCAGCTGCCCCGCCTGAGTATAGACCTGCACGGTGCGGGTGGCGGGGGTGGCGAAGTCGAGCGTGGCGTGGGTATTGGCCGGATTGGGATAGAGGCTTAGGGTGGCAGCGGGGGCAGTTTCGGCCACGCGGGCCGCCAACGGCCGGGCTATGCGGTAGGTCTCGAAGCTGTCCAGCTCTGTGCGGTAGAAGGCGCGTAGCGTGCGCATGTCGAAGCGCATGCGGGTGCTGTCGTTGCCGAGGATCCGATAGCGGATCAACTCCCCGAACTGCCCTTGCTTCACCACCGCCGAAAGGTCTTCCATCTGCCGGTAGCCCCGGTTCAGCCCCGTTACCTCATTACCGCGAATACGTACCGCGTGTACCCAGCAGCTTCCCGCTTCCCTCAGCTCTACCACGTAGTACAGGCGGCGGTGGTGAAATGCCTGTCCTTCGAGCACCAGGCTGGTATCGCGGAGGTCGATGAGCCGGTTGAGGCGGGTAGCGGGGTCGAAACGCACTTGCAGGTGTACCGTGTCGGAGGGGCCGAGCAGCGTCAGGTCGGAGCCCAGCACCCTAGCCAGATTAACTGGGTGGGACACGGTAAACTCGTCGAAACGGGCAGTCGGGTCATCGCAGCCCGTGAGCAGCAGGCTGAGTAAGAATAGAGCGGGGGAATACTTCATAGCGCGGTAAAGCAGGGTTACCCCGGTTTATACGCCTCGTACTACTATGTAACCCCCCGGAACCGCTCGGGACCAGCTGCCCGCGGACAATGGCACATCAGCTACCCAAGCTTTACCGTTACTTCCCCTCCCACACGTTATCCACCTTGTTATTATCCGGCACGTAGGTGCTGCCCAGTACCACTTTCTTCACCGCTTTGCCGCCGTCCACGGGCACCGTCACCGTCGTATTACCGGCCTGCCACACGGCTACCGAGCGGTGGATTTTCTGGGTGGTGTTGTCGGCGAAAGTGATGGTCAAATCTACCGGCACGGGCTTGGTGCCTTTGGCCTGCACGACGATACTCTGGGGCGTGACGCTTTGCAAAGCCAGGTCGGGGTAGCCGCCGTCGAAAAACCAGCGCTGCCAGAACCAGTTCAGGTTCTGGCCGGCCCCGGCGTTCATCGAGTTGAAGAAGTCGTAGGGCATGGGGTGCTTGCCGTTCCAGTTGCGGATGTAGGTGTGCAGGGCCTTGGTAAACAGCTCGTCGCCGAGCATATCCTTCACGTAGAGGTAGCCCAGGGCGGGCTTGGGGTAGGAGTTGAGGAAAAAGGCCGTGCCGCTCTGCTGGGTGCTGAGCGTGGTGATGGGCACGTCGACTTCGGTGGCCGCGGCGCGGGCGTAGGGCTCCACGCCGTAGTCGTCCACCATTTTAGGCTCGATGAGCGGCGAGATGATCCACTCGCCGATGGTGGCCCAGCCCTCGTCCATCCAGCCGTACTTGGTTTCGTTGACGCCCATATAAAACGGGAACATGGTGTGGAATATCTCGTGGTCGGTGAGGGTGATGACGTCCTCGCGCTTGTCGAGCGGGTTGTCGTTCACCATCATCGGGTACTCCATCTGGTCGAGGCCGTCGAATACGGTTTCGTGGGAGTAGGGGAAGGGCCACTTCGGAAACGTGTAGCTCATGGCTTCCACCGTGCGGCGCCCAAACTGGGCTACTTCCTCGAAGTCCTTATGCTTGGGGTTGTACACGGCATCGACGCGGGTGCGCCGTTTGGTGGCCGGGTCCACCACCAGGCTGGTGGCCTGCCACACGTAGTGGTCGGTGGTGGCAAACACGAAGTCGGTTACGTTCCGGGCCTCAAACAGCCAGGTGTTCTGGGCGTTGGCGGCCGTGATGTCCTTACGGGCCAGGTCGACGGGGCCGATGATGGTGGTGTAGGCGTCCTTTTGCTCGGCGTCGCGCAGGCGCTGGGCGTACTTTTTGGTCAGCACCTTATCGGCATTCAGCAGCTCGCCGGTGGCCCACACCACGAAGTTGCGGGGCACGGTAATGGCGGCCTTGAAGTTGCCGAAGTCGTTGTAGAACTCCTGGCTGCCGTTGTAGGCGAAGCGGTTCCAGCCGTCGATGTCGTCGTAGACGGCAATGCGGGGGAAGAAGTAGGCCACGAAATCGGCGTTTTCCTCCACCTCGCCGGTGCGCATGTGGGAGCCTTTATTCAGGGTGTAAGAGTAAGCCACCGTCACTTTCGCCGCCTGCTGCGGCCCCAGCGCCCGGCGCAGACTCACCGGCATATTCGTGCCGTCGATGCGCAACTTATCCACGTCGGAAGCCACGCCGTTGATGCTGAGCTGCTCGATTTTGACACCCTCACTCACGTCCTCAGGCTTGATGGACGAAGCCCGGGCGCCGCCCTTCTGGTAGTAGTTGGGGTAGAGCTTAAACCAGATCTGCCGCAGCGAGTCGGGGCTGTTGTTGAGGTAGGTGATATCCACGGAGCCCTTTACCAAGCGCGTGGCCGGGTCGAAGCTGACTTTGAGGTCGTAGTCGGCGGTGTTCTGCCAGTACTTCGGACCCGGCTGGCCGGTTTCACTGCGGGTACCCTTGGCGTAGGTGGCCTGCAGGTTGAGCGGCACGGGTAGATTCTGTTGGGCCAGGGCAGGGGCACTAAGCAGGAGCAGGGCGGCGAGAAGCTTGAGGTTCATAAGGGGCAGAAGATTTCTGCAAAGTAACGAGGGTGGCACTGTATTCGGCCCCGAACAAACAGCGGCGGTTCCGGCAGAGGTTTCGCAGAGGTTTCGCGGAGGTCCGCGGAGCGCGAGCGTCCGAAAACCGGCCGGTTTACTTTCCGAAGGGGTTGCGGGGCTTGGGGGCCCGGCGCGGTATTCCGGACTGCGGCGGCCGCAGCAGCGGCGCTTCCGGCTCGGGCACCACCTGGGCTTCGCGCAGCGCCTGGCGCAGGCGACTGAGCTTGTTGTACTTGGTGTAGAGGCCTTCGGCGAACAGCAGTACCTGCTCGGTGAGGGCGGGCAGCTCGTACAGCGCCTTGAGCCAGCTACCGATGCGTTGGTACAGCTCCAGGGTGCGGCGGGGGGTATTGTCGAGGTATTGTTCGGTGCGCTCCATCACGGCATCCAGGGTGGCTTCGGGCGCCTGGCGGGCGGCCAGCTGCAGTATCTCGGGCAGCTCAGTCAGGTCGGTAGGCGCGTACACGGCCCAGTAGGAAGCGCGCGGACGCGGGTGCCAGTCGAGCGCCAGGGCCAGGGGCAGCAGCTCGGCCGGCCGGTTTTCGGCCAGCAGCACCCGGGCCCGGAACAGGGGCGCGAACTGGTTGGGGCGCTGCACCAGCACCCGCAGCACCAGAGCCGCCCGCTCCTTCACCGTCCACAGACCGGCCAGCGTTTCGAAATCAGCAAAATCCTGCCCGGCTTCGAGGCGGTGCGTCAGGGCCTTCACGTAGAGCAGCCGGTTCTCGGCGGGCTGCACCTGGGCCAGCACGAAAGTCCCCACCAGCTGGGCGTAGCGGGGCAGGTAGCGCTCGGCCGCCCGCAGCAGGTCCGGCCGCCGGTCGTGGTCGAGGTAGAACTGGAGCAGGCTCAGGGCTAGGGCCGGATTGAGTGCCGCTTGCTGGGTGGCCAGTAGCTCCCAGGCGGTCCAGTCGCGGCAGCCGGCGGCCAGGCGCAGTTTCAGCAGGGGCGAGAGCTGCGCCTCGTGGGGCTGCAGGGCCTCGCGCAGGGCCGGGGCCAGGCTGGGGTTGGAAGCCGCAGCCAGCAGCAGCGCCTGACCGCCCTGGGGCATCGTGGGAGACCATTGGGACTGGCCGGGCCGGGCAGGCCGCAGGGCCTCCACCACTGGCCGGATGAGCATGGGCAGGCAGCGGGCCGCTTCTTCAGCCGGGAATTCCTGTCGGCTCAGCAGTAGGTCAACTCCCGTTTCAGCCATCATCCGTACCCAGACCTCGGCCACCTGCGGGGCATAATGGCTGCCTGAAAACAGATAATAGACATCCGTTTCGGGTTGCTTCACGCCCGTGATACCCAGCCAGGCCCCGTGCCAGCGGCGCAGGGCCTCGGCCAGTTGCCCGGCTGCCAGGGCCGTTTCAATGGTTGCGGCCACGGGCCGCAGGACCGGTTCCAGCACCACGCCAACGCGCTGGGCCAGTGGTTGGATAAACCGGCTTACCCCGGCTCCGATTCCGAACATGACGACGGGCTTTTTACCATCGTCATCGGCCAGCTCGTCGTGGCCGAAGCGCAGGCGGCTCAGGGCCCGGCGCAGCTCGTCGCGCAGGGTTTCCAGCCGGGGCAGGGTGAGGTCGGCAGCAAGCGGATCAGGGAGCAGCGCGGGGCCGTAGAAATGGGTGAGAAAGGCGCGGGCCAGGGTGGGATTCTGGCGCAGCTCCAGCTCCAGAAACTTCAGCTTCTCGGGCTTGCCTACCTCCCGCAGCGCCGCTTCCAGCTCCGAGGCCGAAACTACTGCGTCCACCGGCGCGGCTGGGTTGGTGGCCCCCGCTATTCGGGGTGGGGTTGTAGAGTTTTTCGGGGTCCTGGCGGCTGCTTTGGGGGGTGCGGCCTCTGGGCCGAACTCGTCCAGCACGGCCAGCCCCAGCGCCACGCAGTGCTTGCAGATGCCTTCGTGGTCGTAGGGGCAGTCGCACCAGAAATCGGGGCCTTCGTCCGTCAGCGTCAGCTCCACGGAGTAGTCGGCGGAGCCGCGCACGAAGGCGGAAAAATAGTCGTCTTCGACCCGGTGCCGGACGCGGCCCACGGCTCCTTCCTCAAAGTAGGCCTGCCCGCGGCTGAAACTGGCGGCGGTGGCCTCGGCGCGCAGATCGGCCAACGTGAACATGGGCAGCAATGGAAACGGGAGGCTCAAAAATAGCCCAAATTCTGAATTGGTGGCAATGAGGGAAACGAGCAGGGACGGCGTGAAACCGCGGCCGGAATTTCCCGCCGAGGTAGGCGCTACCCCATTTCGGCCCGCGCCTGGCGCAGAATGGCTGCCCAGTGGCGCAGGTACAGCATGTGTCCCTCGCCGGGCAGCAGGTTGATCCGGGCCTGCGGAATCCGCTCGGTGAGGTAGTGCAGGCTTTCCGGGGGCCAGATGGTGTCGGCGGTGCCGTGCCAGATGGTGGTGGAAGCCTGAACGGCAGCCAGGGAAAACGGGAGCGGTTGGCAGATGGCGCGGCTGTCGAAATACACGCCCTGGCCCTCGTGGGTGAAGCCCTGCACGGCCGCGTCGCGCAGCAGCAAGCGGTTGGCGGGCTCGAAGCCCACGACCTGCTCGGGCGGGCCGAAGATCAGCCGGAGGAACTTGTCAATGGAAGCATCCGGCTTTTCCTGCCACTCCTCGCTGATTTCGGCGAAGGCCAGCCGGCCCAGGGCGGGCAGGTACTCGTTGGCGTAGCGGATGGTTTTCCAGCCCATGGTGAAATCCTCGTAGGCGGCCGGGTCGCCGAAGGGCAGGATGGTGCTGAGCAGATGCAGGCTGGCCACCCGCCCCGGGTAGCGCGCCGCCAGCGCCAGGCCGTGCAGTCCGCCCGCCGACCAGCCCGCCACGCCCAGCCGGCCCGGCACCTGCAGCGCGTCGACAGCCCCCAGCACATCGGCCGCAAACGAGTCCAGCGTCAGGTTCTCATCCACATCCGAGTGCCCCGCCCCGGGCCGGTCGGGGGCCAGCACCTGCAGCTGCAGCTCGGCCAGCAGCGCCGCGCATGGGGGCACTGACAAACCGGAGGAGGCGTAGCCGTGGTGAAAAATGACGGCTGGGTGGGCCGGGTTGCCATAGCGCGTCAGGCCCAGCCGGCGGCCGTCGGGCAGGGATACGGTAAGCGGCTGGGCGAAAGGAGTGGGCATGATAAATTCAGGGAGAGTTGAAAACAAAATCGGCTGTCATCCTGAGCCTGCGAAGGACCTTAGCACGGCTGAACGACAAGCGTAACGACGACTTGTTCTACTGTGATAGGGTCCTTTGCTCTGCTCAGGATGACAGCCGATTTCTGGGTAGCCTTACTACTTCAGCCGCACCAGCGTGGCGCCGTAGCCGAACTTCTCCTTCTGGGCGTCCTCGAAGAACTTGATGTCCTTGTTGCGGCTGAGCAGCTTGTGCAGCTCCTTGCGCAGGGTGCCGTTGCCGGAGCCGTGGATAAACACGATTTCGTGCATGTTGGTGGCCAGCGCCCGGCTCAGCGTGTCTTCGAAAGCATCGATCTGGAGCTTCAGAATGGCGGTGTTGCTCAGCGGCGGCTCCTCGGTGGCGGCATCGGGGCGCAGCGCCTCCAGGTGCAGGTCCACCTCGTGGGGCGGGGCCGTAATGGCTTTGGCGGGCTCGGGCAGCGGGGCCATGGCGGCGGGCTTGGCGGGGGCGTTGCCGCTGAGCTGCTGCTGCAGGGTTTCGGCCAGCTTGTCGGGAGCTACCACGGCCGGGGCGGCGGGCTTCTCGTCGAGCTGAAACAGGTAGGCCTCACGCTGGAGCACGGGCACGTTGGGCTGGCGGCTGGTGTAGAAGCTGGCGGCCCGGAACTGCAGGCGCTTGGTGAGCAGCTCGTAAGGCGTGGTATCGTTTACCTGGTGGGGCAGCAGCTGAAACACCGGGGCGGGCCACTTGTCGAAGTCCTTCAGGTGCCAGTGGCCCAGCGGCTTGCTGGCCGATTTGGCCGGCAGCCGGTCGGCGCTCAGGGCACGGTACTTGTCGGCGGTTTCCTCCCCATAAGTAAACAGCACGTCGCGCTCCGTATGGTTGACCAGGTGCAGGGCCAGCAGCTCCGGCGACTGGTGAATCAGGGCCAGGTACAGCCCCTTCTGCACCGGCACCGCCTTGACGGGGGCCGTGGGTGGCGGACTTTCCCCGGTGGGCTTTTTGGCCGCCGCCGCCTGGTTCTGGCTGGCCGCCTTGGCAGCTTTAGCGGCGTTGGCCGCGCCGGTGGAGGCAGCTTTTTTCTCGGCCGCAATGGCGCTGGCGCTCTGTCCGAAGGCTTTCTGCTCCTCGGCGGCTACCACCACCACCTCGCGGCGCAGCACCGGAATGGTAAAGTCATTGTCGATGGCTACCTCCACGAGGTCGTTGTCGAGCAGGCGCGTAACGATGCCTTCCTCGCGGCCTGTAAGCAGGCGGACCCGGTCTCCTACGTTCATAATGCTGGAATTCTGGATGTTGAATTTTAAATGCGGAGCGCGGCCGTCCTGGGGCCGCGCAGCGGCTGCAAGGTACGCAGAATCGCCCCCGCCGGTCTTGGCCGACCGGGGCCGGCAGCCAGGAACACCGCGCCGGCCGGCTTCATTCCCCGCCGCACAGATTCCGCCCGCGGCAGCGCCTAGTAGTAGAGTCCGTGTAAGCGCAGGCCGTTGCGGGAGTTGTATTCCAGGGCCGGGGCGGGCAGGTGGAAGATGCTGGCCACGTAAAACACCCGCTTGAGCAGCTTGCTGCGGGTCGGAATCCGCAGCAGGTTCACGTCGAAGGTGAGGTAGTACTGCCGGTAGGCCTGCAGCCCCAGCGCGGCGTTGGCGTGGGCATCGTTGAACACCATCTGCTGGGCACCGTAGCCCACGGCGGGCTGCAGCCACTTGGGCCACCGGCTTTCGGGGTTCAGCCAGGCGGCCAGGTCGGCGCACAGCCAGTAGGTCTGGCCGTTGTAGTCCTTCAGATGCTGCTCGCCCAAGGACTTGCCCAGCACGTTGGGGCGGAGGCCGGCGTAGCGGGTGGTATGAAACGAGTACTTGGGCATCAGCCGCACCTCGTGCCAGGCCAGCTGCTGGGCTATCAGGCCGGCCGAACCCAGGAAGTTGGCGGTCAGGTCGGTAGCTGAGGCGCCGTAGGCCGGGTCGTGGCCGTCGAAGTACTCGATGGGAGTCTGGAGCACGAAGCCCACGAAGCCGCCGTACCAGAGGGCGCGCCGCTCGGGCACGCCGGCCCAGCGCAGCATGTCCACGGCCCCGCGGCTTTCGTGAAAGGCGCCCCAGAAGTGCCCGGCCTTGTCCAGCTGCTTCCACTCAGCAAGGTCGTCGAACCAGTGAAACGAGCTCTTGGCCCCGGTATACCAGCCCTGATCCAGCACGTAGAGCAGGCCCGAGTACGTGACGGCCAGGCCACCCGCCAGCAGGGGCAGGCGCCGGCTCAGGCCGCTGGAGTCGGCCGGCAATGCCAGGGAAGGAGCTACGGGCTGCCAGCGGCGGGCCGAAGAAGGCCAGGTACCAACGGGGCGGGGAGCATCGGCCGGGTTTGGCAAGACGGCCGTAGTCGTGTCGGCGGCCGGTAGCGGCGGGGCAGCCGCCACCGACTGCGCCCGGCTGCTCAGCGGCCCGGTCAGCAGCAGCGCCACCAGCCCGGGCCACCACTTGCTACTTGCAGAAAAACGGGAAGCTGGTATCATGCACGGACGGCCCCGACGGCCGCCGGGCGTCAAAGCTACGAACAAAAGCCCGGGCCGGCTTGGCTGTCGGATAGATTGTTGCGTATCTTTAAGCTCGGTTTTTACCGCCTCATCACTCCTTTTTTGTTGCGTAATATGTTTACGCTCCTGTTTTCCCCACTTCCCACCATTTCCATGAAGACACTTCGACTACTGCTGTGCCTGCTGGCGCTGCTGACCGGGCTGCCTGCCGTCCAGGCGCAGGTCGTGACCACCCAGCCCAGCTTTTTCCGTGATACGGACGCGGTAACCCTCACCTTCGACGCCACCAAAGGCAATGGCGGGCTGCTCAACTTCACCGGCGACGTGTACGTGTACACCGGCGTCATCACCAACCTGAGCACCTCGAACACCGACTGGAAGTACGTGAAGAACCCCGCGTTCAACCAGGGCGACCCGGCCTCCAAGCTCACCCGCACCGGCCCGAACACCTACACCATTACCCTCACCCCGCGCACCTTCTACAACGTGCCCGCCGGCCAGACGATTCTCAAGCTGGCCATGCTGTTTAAGAGCGCCGACGGCACTGTGGTCGGCCGCGGCGACAACGGCAACGACATCCTGATCGACGTATTTCAGGGCGGTCTGGCCGCGCGCATCACCTCCCCGGTAGTAGCCGGGGGCAGCGTGCTGTTTGTGCCCCAGAACACGGCCGTCAGCGTAAGCGGCGAGGCTTCCGCAGCCTCCAACCTGACGCTGGCGCTGAACAAGGTGCCCGTCGCCCAGCAGGCCAACGCCACGACGCTGACCGGCAGCGTAACGGTGACCCAGCCCGGCCGCAACGTGGTCCGCTTCACGGCCACTGCCGGCGCTACCACCGTGTCCGACTCCGTTATTCTGACCGTGCGGCCGACGGTGAACGTGGCGCCGCTGCCCGCCGGGGCCAAGGACGGCATCACCTACCTGCCCGGCGGCACTTCGGTTATCCTGAATCTGACGGCCCCCGCCAAGCAGTTCGTGTACGTGCTCGGCGAGTTCAACAACTGGCAGATCGACAACGCGGCCTTTATGAACCAGACCCCGGACGGTACCCGCTGGTGGATTCAGATCAACAACCTGGAGCCGGGCCGCGAGTACGGCTACCAGTACCTGGTTGATGGCAGCCTGCGCATTGGCGACCCTTACAGCGACAAAGTTCTGGACCCGAGCAACGACCGGTTTATTACGGCCGTGACCTACCCCAACCTGAAGCCCTACCCCACGGGCCTGACTACGGGCATCGTTTCGGTGCTGCAAACCAACCAGACGGCCTACCAGTGGACCACCACCGGCTACCAGCGCCCCAAGCGCACCGACCTGGTGCTCTACGAGCTGCACCTGCGCGACTTTATCCAGCGCCACGATTTCCAGACCCTGCGCGACACGCTGACTTACCTGCAGAAGCTGGGCATCAACGCCGTTGAGCTGATGCCCGTCAACGAGTTTGAGGGCAACGACTCCTGGGGCTACAACCCCTCGTACTACTTCGCGCCCGACAAGTACTACGGCCCCAAGGACGACCTGAAGCGCTTCATCGACGAGTGCCACCGCCGCGGCATGGCCGTGGTGCTCGACATGGTGCTCAACCACAGCTGTGGCCAAAGCCCGATGGTGCAGCTGTACTTCGACGGCGGCAACCCGGCCCCCAACAGCCCCTGGTTTAACCGTACGGCCACGCACCCCTTCAACGTGTGCTACGACTTCAACCACGAAAGCGCCTACACTAAGTACTTCTCCAAGAAGGTGATGTCGTACTGGCTGGAGGAATACAAGGTGGATGGCTACCGCTTCGACCTGTCGAAGGGCTTCACTCAGAAAGTATCGGCCCTGCCCAACCTGACCTTCGACCAGCAGTCGGGCTTGATGGCCCAGTATGACCAGTCGCGCATCGACATCTGGAAAGACTACTACAACCACTTGGTCAGCGTCGACCCCAACGTGTATGCCATCCTGGAGCACTTCGCCGACAACTCGGAGGAGAAAGTGCTGGCCGACTACGGCATGATGCTGTGGGGCAACATGCACGGCAACTACTCCCAGGCCGCCAAGGGCCTGCTGGCGGGCTCCGACCTGTCTGGCGGCGCTTATTCCAGCCGGCAGTTTCAGCAGCCCAACCTGGTGACCTACATGGAAAGCCACGACGAGGAGCGCCTGATGGTGACGACTCTGACCGGCGGCAGCAGCAGCGGCACCTACAACACCCGCGACCTGAACACGGCCCTGGCCCGCCAGGAAATGCTGGCCGCCTTCTTCTTCACCATTCCGGGCCCGAAAATGGTGTGGCAGTTCGGGGAGCTGGGCTACGACGTGAGCATCAACTCCAACGGCCGCACCGGGGCCAAGCCCATCCGCTGGAACTACTACGGCGACGCCAACCGCCGGCGCCTGCACGACGTGTACGCCAAGCTGATTGCTCTGAAAGTGAACGAGCCGGCCCTGGAGTCGCGCAACTTCAGCATCCGCACCCGCGGCACTACCAAGGCCATCAACATCAACGACCCGAGCATGGACCTCACCATTGTGGGTAACTTCAGTGTCAACCCCGACAATATCTTCCCCAACTTCCAGCGGGCCGGCAAGTGGTACAACTACCTCACCGGCGACAGTATCACCGTCACCGACCCCGCTGCGGCCCTGAACCTGCAGCCCGGCGAATACGCCGTGTACACCTCGCGCAAGGTGAAAACCGTGACGGCCATGCGGCCCCGCGCCGCTTCGACCCTGAACCTGCAGGTTGCGCCCAACCCAACGGCCAATTCGGCCCTGGTGCGCTACGAGCTGACGACGGCCTCGCCGGTGACCTTCACCGTGCTGAACCTGCTCGGCGCCACCGTGCGCACCGTGCCCGTCAGTGGCCGCCAGACGGCCGGCTCCCATGAGCTGCGCCTGCCCACCGCCGACTTTGCCAACGGCGTGTACCTGCTGCGCCTGACCACCGGCGAGCAACAGCAAACCCTGCGCCTGGTGGTGCAGCACTAGCCGCTGCCGACTGCCCATAAAAAAAAGCGTCCTTTCGGGGCGCTTTTTTTATGGGCAGTCGGCAGCCTATTTGGTCAGAATCGTGTGGTAGTCCACGAGGTCGTCGATGGGGGAGCGGATGATTTTGCCGACTTCCATGCCGTGGCTTTTGGCTACCTGGGCCAGCGCGTCGCGGAAGTTGTAGCCCACCGAGCCGATGCAGTTGAAGGTGTAGTCCTGGTAGTTGGGGTAGTGCAGCACCAGGTTCTGGAAGAACGTCTCGAAGCCGTTGAGCACGATGTCGCGGCAGTAGCTGACGTTGTTGTGGTCGTAGGCAAACTTGGCGAAGCTGGCCAGAAAGCGGTTGGGCAGGGGCTGGTTGTAGAGCCGGTCCAGGATTTCGTCGCGGTTCAGGCCGTAGGTTTCGCGGAAAGCTTCCTGCAGGCCGTCGGGCAGCAGGTTGCGCAGGTAGTCGCGCAGCAGCCGCTTGCCGATAAACGAGCCGCTGCCCTCGTCGCCGAGGAAGTAGCCCAGCGAGTCCACGCTCAGCGTCACGTCCTTACCATTGTACAGGCAGCTGTTGGTGCCGGTGCCCAGAATGGCGGCAAAGCCCTGGTTGAGGCCCAGCAGGGCGCGGGCGGCCGCCAGCAGGTCGTGGTCGACAAACACCTTAGCGTGAGTAAATACCTGCCGCATGGCTGCCGCCACGATTTCGGCTTTCCTGGCCGACGAAATACCGGCGCCATAATAATGGACCTCCGTAATCTGGTCCTGCACCAGCGTATCGGGCAGATTCTGCTGCAGGGAAGCCAGAATGGCCTCCGTGCCCACAAAATCGGGGTTATAGCCTTCCGTATTGAAGTAGATGCGGGTGCCTGCCTCATCGATAAGACACCAGTTGGTTTTGGTCGAGCCGCCGTCGGCAATGATTACCATGCGCTGTAAAAAGGGAGTTGAAAAGAACGGAAAAGGGAGACTCGGGACTGCGGCTCAGGCAAAGAGTGGGACTTCTTCTGTAGCGGGAAAGAGGGCTGCGGGGCTGCAATCTAGGGCTTCGGCGCCAATTATTTCCCATATTCCGGGCCGAACCGGCGTGCGGGCCGCCACCCGGCCTTCGGCTGATTGGCAGAACGAAATAAATTACGCAAGAAATTATGCAGCGGGTTAGTGAATAATCACTTATTATGGCTTTAATTTGCGGGGCTGAATACCAGCTTTACGCTTATATCCCGGGCCCGGCAGCCCCGAAACCCGGGTTTTCATCAACTCACACTCCCTTTTTCCCAACCCCACTCTAATGAAAAAAATCTTTACCCTCGCAGCCCTCGGCCTGCTCTCTACGGCTGCTTTCAACGCCCAGGCCCAGGTGACCCTCGATGGCCAGGTATTGCCGGCTGAAGGCTACGTAACGCTGGGCACCTACACCGGCCCGCATGGCTTTGGTGACCACGGCCTGGTGAAGTTGTACGTGCGCAACACGGCCACCAAGTACTACATCGCCCTGACCGGCGCCCTGGAAAACAATGGTAACTCGTTTCAGGTGTACCTGAACCAGCCCCGCAAAGTGGGCCGCGCGGCCGGCACCGAGCTACCCCTGAGCACGCTGACGGGTACTTCGTTTGAAATCAACGACCCCAAGATGGAGTTTGAGGTTGATTACGGCTTTGGCGTGAAAGGCGCTGACGTCGCTTCCGCGAGCAGCATCATCGACTACACCCGCGTAGCCGGTGGCCTGGCTACCGACCAGCTGACCGGTGACCTGCCTGTAGCCGGCACGGCCGTAACGGCTCCGGCCACTACCACCGGCGGCCTGCAGCTGACCCGCATGGCCTTCAAGAACGTGTTTTTCCTGGTGGGCCCGAACCCTGCTACACCAATCCACAACGGGATTCAGGGCTGGGAAATCGAGCTGGATAAGGCCACGATGGGCATGCAGACCGGCGACGTACTCCAGCTGTTCGCCGTGCAGAACAACAAGTCAGGCGACTTCTACTCTACGGATGCAATTCCGGAGGTAACCGGCAACACGGCCAACCTCGGTGCCAAGCCAAACTTCGTTACCCTGCCCGGCATTCAGTTCGCAACCAACACCGTTATCACGAGCACCCAGAAAGCCCAGGACGCGGCCAAGCTGAACGTGCAGGTTTCGCCTAACCCCATCAGCGGTGCCGCCAAGGTACAATACACCGTAGCCGATAAGGCATCGGACGTGCAGATCTCGCTGACCAACCTGCTCGGTCAGGAAGTTCGTCAGATCAGCGTGGGCAAGCAGGCCGTTGGCCGCCACGAGGCTAGCCTGGAAGGCATCAACCTGGCCGCCGGCGTGTATATCATGAAAGTGCAGGCCGGCAACTCGGTAGCTGCCCAGAAAGTAGTGGTGGAGTAAGTAACCCGCATTTTAGTGAAAAAGGGCCTGCATCTGCAGGCCCTTTTTTTGTGCGCCGGCAATAGCCCTCAGCCCGCCCCGGTTGTAACGGCGCGCCTCGCAGCGGTAGCCCGAACAACTACTGCGCCGCTACCTGCCAGCCATGCCTGGGCCAGCGGCCTAATCGCCTGCTGCATACGCCTGCCCGTCCCGGCGCCACTGGTTTTGGGGCCCAATGTGCCACCAGCACGTGCTGGTTGAGCGCAAGGGCGAGGCTTGCTGCCGCGCCTCTGAAACGCTTGTCACCAGCTCGTTCCGAGTAGGGGAGAGCAACCGGCGACGGTGGCGGGTAAGACCGAAAAGGGCCCAAAAAAAGGACGCCGGAGGATATCCTCCGGCGTCCTTTTCAGCTTGTTGGCGGAGCAGGTCCGCGGCCAGTTAATTGAGCTTAAACGGGGTCAGAACTACCGGGCCGGTCTGGCCCCGACGGGCCTGGGCGGCGTTTTCCTTGCGGATGTTTACCGTGATGTCGGTGATGGTTTCATCGGCCTTCATGCCCAGCGTAGTGAACAGCTGGCGCGGAATCATGCGGAAGGTGTAGACGCCGGGAGTAGTCGTCTTGAGCTTGTAGGTAGCCGCGCTGACATCCACGGCATTCACGTTGGTAGCCGTGCGGTAGGTGGTTTCCACCCCGGCCGCGTTCTTGGCTTTGGCTTCCAGGTAGATGAACAGGTTGCCCGTGTAGAGTACCTGCGGCGTGGCCGAAGCATCCTCAAACTTGAGGGCCTCCACCGTTTCCTTCGACTGGTTGTACTTCACGGTTACTACATCCGCCTCGCTGAAGTTGGACGGGAAGGTCTCGACGCGCTTGGCGGCGTACTCCAGCGGCTTTACCGGCAGCGAGAAGTCCGAAGTCTGCTTGGTGCCGTCCTGGTTTTTTACCAGGAAGCCGAAGGCCGTAATGACAGCTACCGGCTTGGCGAAGAAGTCAACCGAGGAGTTGACGGTGTACGACCATTTGTTCGGCCCTACCTGGGTCATTTTGGCCTCGGGCGTAGAAGCGGCAAAGTTGCCGCCGTTGGTGATGGCGTCGCCGCCACTGCCGGGAATGAAGGCCCAGATATACAGGGGGCCGACGCCGTCAACGGGCGTGCCCGTCACGTCCACGGTGATAACCACCCGGTCCTTGGCCGTGAAAGTGGCGGGATTGGTCGTTACGACTCCCTGCGCCAGAACCACCTGGGTGTAGGCAAGCAGGAAGAAAAGAAGAATAAAACAACGCTTCATGGAGATGCTAGTGAAGGGTGGGAGTTATTTGCGGACGAAGTTCAGCTCGTACGTCACCAGCGTCTTGTTGCCGGTACGGCGCAGCAGCTTTAAGCCAAGCTTGTTGTCCGAGGGCCGGTACGACTGCCCGTACTGCAGCGTGTCCTTGCGGCCATTAGCCTGCGAGATGATAATCTTGCGCGGACCCTTGGAGTCGTCGAACTTCCAGGTGCCGCTGCCCAGAAACACCGGCGCATTGCCCGGGTTCGTCACCACGAAGTTGGTGGGCTCGGTGCCGTTGGCCTGAAACGAGAAGACCACCTGGTTGTAGGGGTAGTCGGCCGTCAGGTCCATGCGCTGCACCTCGGCGGGGTAGTTATTATTCACCGCATCATTGTCTACCTGCACTACCTGGGTCAGGGTGAAGTCGCCGATGGTGCTTTCGGCCGTGGCAAACGGTTCGCCGATTTCCGCAAAGTCTTCTTTGGGCTGGCAGGAGGCGGCGCCCAGCAGGGCAACTACTCCTAAAAGTGGGAAAAGCTTCTGATTCATCTGAGTATCTGGTGGGGTGTGCTAGGCACAATGAAAAAAACAGCCAACTGGTTCGCCGCAAACCTGGGCTTGCGGCGAATCCCGTTAAGCTTTAGTTCTGCACGATGTCCGGGTTGGCCTGAACTTCCGTGTCCGGAATTTTCAGCAGCATCCGGGAGTCGTCATACGCCACGCCGCGAATGGTTTGCTTGAGGCGGCGCAGTTCGTGGAACCGGTCGTTTTCTGTGAACAGCTCCACCCGGCGCTCCTCGCGGATAGCCGTCAGCAGGGCGTCCCGGCTGGCAGTAGTCTGGTCCTGGGGTACGCGGGCCAGGCGGCGCAGAATGTTGTAGTCCTCGCGAACCATTGCCGCGTCAAACGTGGCAGAGCGCTGCACGGCCGATTCGGCGCGGGTCAGGTACATTTCGGCCAGGCGCACCACCGGTACGTTGATGGGGTTGCCCCCCTGGTACTTGAGCGAGAAAGGCAGCTTGCCGGCGGTCCGGCTCACCAGCAGCGAATCCCGGCGGCCGCCCTTGTTGCGCAGCAGGTCACTCAGAGGAGCGCTCAGCGGCAGGTTCACGGCGTCCTCGTTGGTGTTGAAGAAGTTGCCCCGCACCGTACCGCTCACGTCGTTCGACGAGACGCTGACGGCCTGGAAGATAACCGGCGTGCCGTTTGGCCCGATGTCACCGGCCTGCCGGAAAGGAAGCGTTACGGCCAGGCGGTTGGCTGCCGTGCCCAGGCTGAAGCCGCCGTTTTTGATAACGTCGTCGGAATAGGTGTACGCTTTAGCGTAGTCTTCCTTGCTGAAAAACACGCGGGCCAGGTAGGCTTTGGCCGCCCACTTGGTGGCGCGGTTGCCGTTGGAGGCGGGCAAAACGGCTTCGGCCGCCTGCAGGTCGGCAATAACCTGATCGTATACGGCGCCCACGGAGCTGCGCGGCACCCGCTCGGCGGCCTCCTGGGTGGTTACGGAGATAATACGCAGCGGAATACCCGGCTCACCACCCGCATTGCTGGTGTAGGGCTTGGCAAACAGGCGCACCAGCTCGAAGTGCGAGATGGCCCGCAGGAACAAAGCTTCCGCCTTGAGTCGGTCCTTCACGACCTGGTCGGCGGCGAAGGTGTTCTGGTCGATGGCGGTGATAACCGTGTTGGCCCGCGAAATAGCGGTGTACGCCGACTTCCACAGGTCGCGGCCCTGGGAGTTGAACAGGCTGAAGTCGCGGGTGGAGAACTGAGCCCCGGCGCCGCCGCCGGCCGCCACGCGGGCCAGGTCGAGGTTGTCGCCGTATTCCTCGCTGGTGCGAATGACTTCGCCGCCCAGGAAGTTGTTGCCCAGGGCCTGGGCGTAGGAGCCCACCAGCACCGATTCAACGTTGCCGACGTTTTTCAGGAATTCGGCGTCCGGCTGGCTGTTGGTCGATTGCAGCTCCAGGAAGTCTTTGCACCCCGTCAGCAAGCCGCAGCTCAGACCCAGGGAAAGAAGAAGTATTTTTTTCATGATGAAATCAGTCAGAAACCAGATAAGAAAAACTTACAGGGTAAGGTTCACGCCGGCCGTTACCACGCGCTGCTGCGGGGTAGGCAGGTAGGGGGCGCCAAACGAGGTGTTGCCCTGGCCGTTGCTGAAGTTGTAGCGTACTACTTCAGGGTCCCAGCCGGCATACTTGGTAAATACGAACAGGTTCTGACCGTTTACGAAAATGCGGGCCGAGCCAATGTGGGCAGCCTGCGAAATAGCGGCCGGAATCGTGTAGCCGATCGAGGCGGTACGCACCCGCAGGTACGAGGCGTCGTAGAGCCAGCGCGAGGAGTTGCTCTGGTCGGCGCGGCCACCTTCCAGCAGCGACACTTTCGGCACGTCGGTGTCGTCGCCGGGCTTCTGCCAGCGGTTCAGCACCTCGCGGCGCTGGTTCCAGGAGCCGATGCGGCCCCCCTGCTGGTACTTGGCGCCATCGTCGTAGATCTGTCCGCCCTCGGAGAACGACAGCAGCACGCTCAGGTCGAAGCCCTTGTAGCCGAACGAGTTTTCCAGACCACCCGTGAACCGGGGGAACGGCCGGCCGGTAGCCACGCGGTTCACGTCCTGCGAAGCGGCCGTCAGCTTGATTTTCTCCCCCGTGTTCTTGTCAAAGATCAGCTCGTCGCCATTCGCCGGGTTTACGCCGGCGTAGATCGGCACGTACGAAATACCGATCGGCTGGCCCTGGATGATGCGGGTGTCGCCTTCGCCCTGACCGAAGAAGTCGGGGCTGTCGAAACCGCCGTTGTTGGTCACGATATTCGAGTTGTGCGAGATGTTGAACGAGGTGGTCCAGCTGAAGTCGCCCACCAGGTTTTTGGAGGTGACGTCGAACTCGACGCCGCGGTTGCGCACCACTACGCCCGAGTTGATGTACACGCCCAGCACTTCATCCGAAGGGCTGTAGCCGGCGGCCGAGGCCGGTACCTTGCGGTTGAGCAGCAGGTCGGAGCTGGTTTTCTGGTAGACGGCAACGCTACCCGAAATGCGGCCCTGCAGGAAGCCATAGTCTAGGCCCAGGTCCACGGCGCGGTTTTTCTCCCACGACAGGTCGGGGTTGGGCAGCACGCTGCGGCCACTGGCCGGCTGGCCGGTGTAGTTGCCCGTCTGCTGGTAGCGGCCCAGGTACTGGAAGCTCGGAATGTTGGCGTTGCCGGTCAGGCCGTAGCTGGCGTGCAGCTTCAGGAAGCTCACCACCGACATGTTCTGCATGAAAGCCTCCTCGCTGATAATCCAGCCGGCGGAAGCGCCGGGGAAGAAGCCGTAGCGGTTGTTGGGGCCGAACAGCGACGAGCCGTCGATCCGGGCGCTGGCCTCAAACAGGTAGCGGTTGTTGAACACGTAGTTGACGCGGCCCAGGTAGGAGAGGAACGTGTAGTAGTCGCGGCTGCTGGTGCCCGTAGTGGCTACCGACAGATCTTTCGGGGCGCCGGGCGCAATGGCCAGGTTGTTGAGGCCCTGGGAGAAGTACGGGTTGACAAAGCCCACGGCGTTGTTGGAGGCGCTGGCGGCCAGGTCGTGGTTGTTGAACTTCTGGGCGTTGAAACCCAGCAGCAGCTTCAGCTGGTTCTGCTCGTTAATCGATTTCTCGTAGGTGAGCAGGTTGTTGGTGTTGTAGTTGAAGCGGTTCAGCTGCCGCTCGCTGGTGGTGCCCAGGCCGATGCGGGGCAGGTTTACGCCGTTGGCATCGACGCCGGTGAAGTAGCGGTTTACGGGCGACTCGTAGCGGCGCTCCAGCTGGTTGAACAAGTCCAGGCCGAGTTCCGAGCGGAAGGCCAGGCCGGTCATGATCTTGTACTGACCATACAGGTTGGCCAGCGTGCGTAGGCCCTTCGAGACGTAGGTGTTCTCGCGCTGGGCCACGATGTTGGTGCCGGTGTTGCCGAGCTGGGTACCGAAGAAGGTGCCGTCGGGGTTATACACCGGGAAAATAGGCAGGGCCGAGGACTGCGCCGTGCCGATACCGCCGTTGAAGGAGGTGGGCACCTGGTTGTTGTCCACGTAGTTCAGGTTGATCTGGGCGCCCAGGTCCAGCTTGTCGGTGGCACTGTGGTCGAGGTTGATGCGGCCGCTCAGGCGGGTGAAGTCATTGCCTTGCAGAATGCCTTTCTCCTTGCGGTAGCCCGTGCCCATGAAGAAGCGGGTCTTTTCGTTGCCGCCCGCCGCCGATACCGAAGCATCGTTTACCGAGCCCGTGCGCAGCGCCTGGTCAATCCAGTCGGTGTTGGTGCCGGCTACCGAGTTGGGCGTGAACGTGATGCCGTTCACGGAAACCGACTCGTTCGGGCCCAGCGGCGTGCCGCCGTCGTTTACCCGGGCCTCATTATAAAGCTGCAGCCACTCCGAGCCGTTCAGCATGGGCAGGCGGCGGGTAGCTTCGCTGACGCCGGTGTAGTAACCGATGTTGAAGGTGGTTTTGCCCGATTTGCCGCGCTTAGTGGTGACGAGCACCACGCCGTTGGCGCCGCGCGAACCGTATAGGGCCGTGGCCGAGGCGTCTTTCAGCACCGTAATCGACTCGATGTCGTTCGGGTTGATGGCGGCCAGCGGGTTCAGGTTGTTGGCTTTCACGCTGTTGCGCCCAAAGTCCGGGTCGCTGATATCGGTGTTGTCGACCGGTACGCCGTCGATAACGTACAGCGGCTCGCCCGACGCCGTAATCGAAGCGGTGCCGCGGACCCGGATACGCACGGCCGAACCGGCCGCCGCATTCGATTGCACCACCTGCAGGCCCGACGCGCGGCCCTGCAAAGCGGCATCAAAGCTGGGTACCGAGTTGTTCAGGATCCGGTCGGCCTTGATGGTGGCGACCGAACCCGTTACTTCCCGGCGCTCCTGCGTACCGTAGGCCACTACCACGGCTTCGCTGAGCAGGGTCGTGTTTTCGGTCAGGTTCACGTTGACGTCCACATTCTGCCCGGCCGCAATGGTCACGGACTTGCGCGACGAGTTGAAGCCGACAAAGGAAGCCACGAGCGTGTGCGGACCCGCCGGGACGTTCTGAATAGTGTAGGTGCCGTCGGCGTTGGTGGAGTTGCCGAGGGAAGTGCCTTCGATCAGAACCGTCACACCGGGCATGCCTTCACTTTTCTCATCTACAACCCGGCCACTCACGGAGCCAGTCTGGGCGAAAGCGCCGGTAGAGCCGGCGCAAATGAACAGCAGCAGAAACAATAGTTTCAGCAGGTAGGGGTGTTTCATTGAAAATGGGTTAGATGTGGGAATTAGTTGCCGAGTGGGCGGCGGTGAGTGGGATGAGAATCAGAACAAACCCAGGGGGGACGTGCTTCCTCACAGAAGTCTATTTTTCCCGGCCTTTCGTACCGTTTCGCAGCGCCTAAAGTGTTAATAAACTGCGAAAGATAAAGTTTTAAAAACCACAAATACAAGACTCGCCTAAATAGCAACCTAAATAGTTGTAATGCTATTTTTGGCAGGCAAACGGCTGGTTCGCGCAATTTTCATTCTGTCAGTCAATTAGCGGGGTTTTATTTCCCCGTCCAAAGTAGGCCCGGGCCGGCGGCAAGGCGGGGAAATCCTGTGCCTGAGTTAGTAGGTAGTCACCTACCTGCCACCTTTCCCTCGGTGGTAGTTCGGCGTCTGCCTTTGAATAATTCAATAACCTGGTGCATTATGCCAGCTATTTTTTGCTGCTCTTCCGCCTGGCTATGGCAGCGGGCCGAGCCGGGCCTTGACGACGGCCGCGTTAGGGCAGCAGCAGGAGCGGGGATAAAGGCCCGCCGCCGCCACTAACGGAGCCTGCTGGCAAGTCGCAAAATAGCCTTCCCACGCTCTGGTGCCGGATAAAGTCGGTATCTTGCCCACCGCCCGATTTAGCGGGCAAGGTAACTATTAACGCAAAAAACCGGCTGCTGAACCGTCCGGTGAGTATTCGCCCACTCCGTACGCTTCCGGCCAAGCTGTTCCCACCCATGAAAAAAAGCCTTCTACTCCTGCTGACCGTGCTGACTGCCACGCTGGCGCAGGCCCAGGTGACCTTTAAAATCACGGGAGTACCGGCCAATACTCCGGCCACTGCCGTGCTGTACATGGCCGGCTCGTTCAACAGCTGGAACCCCGGCAGCGCGGCCCACGCCCTGACCAAAAATGCCGATGGCACCTACCAGCTGACCCTGCCGGCCGGCACGGGCGCCGTGGAGTACAAGTTCACCCGGGGCGCCTGGGCGTCGGTCGAGTCGGATGGGCAGAACCAGGACATTGCCAACCGCACCTATACCGTGGGCAGCGCGCCGGCCACCGTGCTGCTGCAGGTGCTCAACTGGAAGGATCTGTCGGGGGGCGGCAGCTGCCAGAGCACGGCCGTGCAGCCCAACGTGCAGGTGATGAGCACCAGCTTCCCGATACCCCAGCTGGGGCGCACCCGCCGCGTGTGGCTGTATCTGCCCAACGACTACGCGGCCAACAGCACCAAGCGCTACCCCGTGCTCTACATGCACGACGGCCAGAACGTGTTCGATGCCTGCACCAGCTTCTCGGGCGAGTGGGGCGTGGATGAAACCCTGCGCCAGCTCCAGCAGAGCGGCCTCGATGCCAGCGGCAGCATTGTGGTGGCCATCGACAACGACGGCGCCCAGCGGCTGAACGAGTATTCGCCCTGGAACAACCCCCAGTACGGCGGCGGGCAGGGCGACCAGTACGTGGATTTCCTGGTGCAGACCCTGAAGCCCTACATCGATACCAACTACCGCACCCTCACCGGCCGCGAGTACACCGGCATTGCCGGCAGCAGCATGGGCGGCCTGATTTCGACCTACGCGGCGCTGAAGTACCCGAGCGTATTCAGCAAGGTGGGCGTGTTCTCGCCGGCCTTCTGGTTTGCCCAGCAGCCGCTGTTTCAGTACGTGCAGCAGCACCCGGCCAACCCCGACACGCGGTTTTACTTCGTCAGTGGCACCACCGAAAGCCAGACGATGGTGCCGCTGATGCAGGCCATGCGCGACGCGCTGCAGGCCGGCGGCGTGCCGGCGGCCAACCTGAGCTACACTACCCGCGCCGACGGCCAGCACGCGGAGTGGTTCTGGAAGCGCGAGTTTGCGGCCGCCTACCAGTGGCTATACGCCCCGGTCATCCCCACGGGCACCAACGGCGGCCGGCTGGCCCTGGCGTTCAGCGCCTACCCCAACCCCACCAGGAGCACGCTGACCGTGCAGCTGCCCGAAACGGTGAAGGAAGCCAAGCTGGAGGTGCTCGATTCGACGGGGCGGGTGGTGCTCAAAAGCCGGGTGCGGGCCGGCCAGAGCGTCGACGTGAGCCGCCTGGCCAAAGGCGCTTACTTTCTGCAGCTGACGGCCGGCAAGCATACCGGAACCCAGTCCCTGCTCAAGGAGTAAGGCAAAGGCAAACTGCGAATCTGCAAACGAAAGAGCCCGCGGGTTGCCATGTTTTCAGGGAAAAAACCGAAAAATTGCTTGCGCGGCCCAAAACTGACTCTATCTTTGCACCGTTACCGGCGGACATTAACCCGCCTCCAACACTTTCCATGACCTTTCAAAACGCACAGCAAGCCTGGTGGTGGCCTATCCGAAACTCCGGACGGGAAAACCTGTGCGTGCGGTAAGGTGTTGTCATACCCTCGCATCGACCATATAGGAAAGCCCGGCCAGCCGCCGGGCTTTTTTTATTGCCCGCCGCCCCGCTTACTTCCCGCTTCCGCTTCTTCCCCGCCCCGATGAACAACCTGAAACCCATTTCGCTGAAAACCCGCCACGTGCGCCTGCTGGCCGATACCGTGACGCCGGTGGGCCTCTACCTGCGGCTGCGCGACCGGTACGATAACTGCCTGCTGCTGGAAAGCTCCGACTACCACGGCCAGCAGAATGCCTTCAGCTACCTGGCCTTCGATCCGCTGGCCCGCTTTCAGGTGAGCCGGGGCGTGCTGCAGCTCACGCTGCCCGACGACTCGGTGACCACCGAGACGCTGGCCTCGCCGCGGCTGGCCCTGCAGCGGCTGCAGGAGTTTGCCGACGCTTTCCAGGTCGAGAAAAGCGAGTTTGACTTCATCACCGGCGGGCTGTTCGGCTACATCGGCTACGAGGGCGTGCAGTATTTCGAAGACCTGACGCTGAACGGCGAGAAGCAGGCCGCGGGCGGCATTCCGGAAATCATGTATGGCACCTACCGCTACGTCATCGCCATCAACCACTTCCGCAACGAGCTGTTCGTGTTTGAGCACACGCTGGCCGACGAGCCCACCGACCACGACGGCCTGCGCCAGCTGGTGAACCTGATCCGCAACCCGGTGGTGCCGGAGTTCGGCTTCGGGCTGGCTGGGGCGGAGCAGACCAACTTCACCGACGAGGAGTTCCTGCGGGTGCTGGCCAGCGGGCAGCAGCACTGCCGCCGCGGCGACGTGTTCCAGATCGTGCTGTCGCGCCGCTTCCAGCAGGGCTTCGTCGGCGACGAGTTCAACGTGTACCGCGCCCTGCGCTCCATCAATCCCTCGCCCTACCTGTTTTACTTCGACTACGGCAACTTCAAGATCTTCGGCTCCTCGCCCGAAACCCAGCTGCTGATCAAGGGCCGCGAGGCCAGCCTGTTCCCGATTGCGGGCACCTTCCGCCGCACCGGCCACGATGCCCAGGACGCGGCCCTGGCCCAGCAGCTGGCCGACGACCCCAAGGAAAACGCCGAGCACGTGATGCTCGTGGATTTGGCCCGCAACGACCTGGCCCGCCACGGCGACAACGTGCGGGTCAAGACTTTCCGCGAAATCCAGTTCTACTCCCACGTAATTCACCTCGTGAGCGAGGTAAACGCCACGCTCGAGCCGGCCGCGGCCTCCCTGCAGGTGGTGGCCGATACGTTTCCGGCCGGCACGCTTTCCGGCGCCCCCAAGCACCGCGCCATGCAGCTCATCGACGAGCTCGAACCCACCGGCCGCGGCTACTACGGCGGCTGCCTGGGCCACCTGGGCTTCAACGGCGACTTCAACCACGCCATCATGATCCGCTCCTTCCTGAGCACGGCCGGCCAGCTTTACTTCCAGGCCGGGGCCGGCGTGGTGGCCGCGTCCGACATCAACTCCGAGCTCAACGAGGTGCACCACAAGCTGGCCGCCCTGCGCAAAGCCCTGCAGGAAGCCGAGCGGGTGGGAGGTTAGGGGCTTGGGGTCTTGGATAGTGGTTTCCACCTCATCCATCATCTACGCCTTAACCCAAGATTCCAACTGTCCAAGCCCCCAACCAACCAAGACCCTAAGACCCCAACTATCCAAGTCCCCAATTATGAAAATCCTCGTTCTCGACAACTACGATTCCTTCACCTACAACCTGGTGCAGGTGCTGCGCGAGCTGGGCTACGGGGCCGCCACCACGGTGGTGCGCAACGATAAAATCAGCCTCGACGACATCGAGCAGTACGATGCCATTCTGTTGTCGCCGGGGCCGGGCGTGCCCTCGGAGGCGGGGCTGATGCCGGCCGTAATCCGGCGCTACGCGCCCACCAAGCGCATGCTGGGCGTGTGCCTGGGCCACCAGGGTATTGCCGAGTCGTTTGGCGCGGAGCTCTACAACCTGCCCGCCGTGCTGCACGGCATTGCCACCGACGCCGATATCCTGGCCACCGACGACCGGCTGTTTCATGGCCTGCCCCCCCGGTTCAAAGTCGGGCGCTACCACTCCTGGGTGGTGACGCCCGACACCATGCCGGCCGAGCTGGAAGTGACGGCCCAGGATGCCAACGGCCAGGTGCTGGCCTTCCGCCACCGCCGCTACGACGTGCGCGGCGTGCAGTTTCACCCCGAGTCTATCCTCACTGAGCACGGCCATCAGATGCTGCGCAACTGGCTGGAAGGCGGGTAGTCCACTTTTTCAGCCTGCCTTTTCACCCTCACCCTCACGCCACCCAGCCCTGGGCCGGCGCTTTATTCTACGAAGTGAAACAGTTTCTTGCCCCCCTTTTTGAGCAGCAGACCCTGAGCCGCGACGAAGCCCACGCGGCGCTGTCGCAGCTGGGCCAGGGCGCCGCCAATGCGGCCGAAACCGCCGCCTTTCTGGCCGTGTACCGCATGCGCCCCATCACCGTGCCCGAGCTGGCCGGCTTCCGCGACGCGTTGCTCGACCTTTGCCGCGACCCCCAGCTGGGGACCCGCGACCTGCTCGATATCGTGGGCACGGGCGGCGACGGCAAGGATACGTTCAACATTTCCACGCTGGCCTGCTTCGTAGTGGCGGGGGCGGGGCACAAGGTGGCCAAGCACGGCAACATCGGCGTGTCGTCTATCTGCGGCTCCTCGAATATTCTGGCCCACTTCGGCTACGACTTCGAGGCGTCGTCGGATGCGCTGCGCCGGCAGCTGGATGAAGCCAACATCTGCTTTCTGCACGCGCCGGCCTTTCACCCGGCCATGCGCCATGCGGGTCCCGTGCGGCGGGAGCTGGGCGTGCGCACCTTTTTCAACATCCTCGGCCCCTTGGTCAATCCGGCCCGGCCTACGGCCCAGCTGGCGGGCGTGTTCAGCCTGGAGCTGCTGCGCCTCTACCACTACCTGTTTCAGCAAACCGACACCCGCTACGCCGTGGTGCACGCCCTGGACGGCTACGATGAGCTGTCGTTGACCGGCGCGGCCAAGGTCGTGTCGGCGCGGGGCGAGCAGCTGCTGCTGCCCGCCGACCTGGGTCTGCCCGCCTATCAGGCCGCGGAGCTGGCCGGCGGCGCCACCATTGCCGAGTCGGCGGCGCTGTTTGTGAACGTGCTCGAAGGCCGCGCCACCGCCGCCCAGCGCGACGTGGTGACGGCCAACGCGGCCCTGGGCATCCGCTGCGTGCAGCCCGAGCTGTCGTTTGCGGCGGCCCTGGACCAGGCCCGGGAGTCGCTGGATGCGGGCCGGGCCCGCGCGGCGCTGCGCAAGCTGCTGGCCGCGTAATCCGGCGGCCGCCCCCAATTCTGAATCACTATCCGCAGCAGAAAAACTGAACAAACTGCTGCTCCCGCTTTTTTACCTGAAACCCATGAGCACTCCCACCATTCTCGATAAAATCATTGCCCACAAGCGCCGCGAGGTAGCCGAGCGCCAGAGCCTGGTGCCGGCCAAGCTGCTGGAGCGCAGCCTGAGCTTCGGCAGCCAGCCGCTGAGTTTGTGCCATTACCTCCAGCGTGAGGATCTGAGCGGCATCATCGCCGAGTTCAAGCGCAAGTCGCCGAGCAAAGGGATGATTAATGCCCACGCCCCGGTGGAGCGCACCACGCTGGGCTACATGCAGGCCGGCGCCTCGGCCCTGTCGGTGCTGACGGACACCGAGTTTTTCGGCGGCAAGAATGAGGACCTGGTCATTGCCCGGCGGTTCAACTTCTGCCCGATTCTGCGCAAGGACTTCGTCATCGACGAATACCAGATTCTGGAGGCCAAGAGCATCGGCGCCGACGCCGTGCTGCTGATTGCGGCGGTACTTTCGGGGGAGGAAGTGCTGCGCCTGGGCCGGCTGGCCAAAAGCCTGGGCCTGGAAGTGCTGCTCGAAATCCACGATGCCCAGGAGCTGGAAAACACCCTGCACCCCGACGCCGTCAGCCTGGTGGGCGTGAACAACCGCAACCTGCACGACTTCAGCGTGCGCCTCGACACCTCCGGGGAGCTGGCCCAGCGTATTCCGGCCGAGTACGTGAAGGTGACGGAAAGCGGCCTGACCACCGCCGCCGACATTGAGGCGCTGCGGGCCGTGGGCTACCGGGGCTTCCTGATCGGGGAAACCTTCATGCGTCACAGCCGCCCCGAAAAAGCCTGCGCCGCCCTGGTGCAGCAGCTGCGCACCACCGAAGCCGTAACGCTGTTGTAGTTAGCCCCACCGCCTGCCGACCCCATGGAATCCACGTCCCCTGCCGCTCCTTCCGAATCTACTGCCCCCGGCCTGCGCCTGAAAGTGTGCGGGATGAAGTACGCCGCCAATATCGCGGAAGTGGCGGCGCTGAAGCCGGACTTTATGGGCTTCATCTTCCACGCCGGCTCGGCGCGCTACGTGGGCCAGGAGCTGGACGCGGCGCTGCTGCGGCGGCTGCCCGCCGGGCTGCGCACCGTGGGCGTGTTTGTGGATGCCGACACCGAGTACGTGCTGGCGCAGGTGCGCCGCTACGGCCTCGACCTAGCGCAGCTGCACGGCCACGAGCCGCCCGCCCAGTGCGCCGCGCTGCAGGCGGCGGGCGTGGCCGTCATCAAAGCCTTTGCCGTGGGCAGCTCGTTCGATCAGCGTGCGCTGGAACCCTACGTGCCGTACTGCTCCTACTTTCTGTTTGACACCAAAGGCCCCCAGCCCGGCGGCAACGGCACGGCCTTCGACTGGCGCCTGCTGCGCGACTACCACCTGCCGGTGCCCTACCTGCTGGCCGGCGGGCTCGAGCTGGCCAATGCCCCGGAGCTGCTGCGCCTGCCGCTGCCCGGCCTGCTCGGCCTCGACCTGAACAGCCGGTTTGAAACCGCCCCGGCCCGCAAGGATGCCGGGCAGCTGGAGCAGATGTTCGGGCTGGTCCGCCGGCCGCATTCCGCCGCCGTCAGTCCCGCGGCCCGTTAAGCACCCTTTTCTTTCTTCTGAAAAACTCTTTTTATGGCTTCTCTAACCAGCACTTCCGCCTCTTACGCCCCCAACGCCCGCGGCTACTACGGCGAGTTCGGCGGCGCCTTCATTCCCGAAATGCTCTACCCCAACGTGGAGCAGCTGCGGGACAGCTACCTCCAGATTCTGGCCGACCCGGACTTTCAGCGGGAGTACCAGCAACTGCTGCGCGACTACGTCGGGCGGCCCACGCCGCTGTTTGAGGCCAAGCGACTGTCGGCCAAGTACAACACGCGCATCTACCTGAAGCGTGAGGACCTCTGTCACACCGGGGCCCACAAGGTCAACAACACTGTAGGGCAGATTCTGCTGGCCCGCCGCCTGGGTAAGACGCGCATCATTGCCGAAACCGGCGCCGGCCAGCACGGTGTGGCCACGGCCACCGTCTGCGCCCTGATGGGCATGGAGTGCATCGTGTACATGGGCTCGGTGGATATGGAGCGGCAGCGCCCGAACGTGGAGCGCATGCGCCTGCTGGGCGCCGAAGTGCGCCCCGCCACCAGCGGCAGCCAGACCCTGAAGGACGCCACCAACGAGGCCATCCGCGACTGGATCAGCAACCCCGTCGATACCCACTACATCATCGGCTCGGTGGTGGGCCCGCACCCGTACCCCGATCTGGTGGCGCGCCTGCAGTCCATCATCAGCGAGGAGATGCGCAAGCAGCTGCTGGAAAAAACCGGCTCCGAGCTGCCCGACTACGTGGTGGCCTGCGTGGGCGGCGGCTCCAACGCCGCCGGCGCGTTCTACCACTTCCTCGACGAGCCCTCGGTGCAGCTGGTAGCCGTGGAAGCGGCCGGCCACGGCATCGACTCGGGCCATTCGGCGGCTACTTCGGTACTGGGCAAGCCCGGCATCATCCACGGCGCCCGCACCCTGCTGATGCAGGACGAGGACGGCCAGATTACGGAGCCCTACTCGCTGTCGGCGGGCCTCGACTACCCCGGCATCGGACCGCTGCACGCCTTTTTGGGGTCTTCGGGCCGGGCGCGGTTTATCAGCATCGAAGACGAGCCGGCGCTGCGGGCCGTAGCCGAGTGCAGCCGCCTCGAAGGTATCATTCCGGCCCTGGAAACCGCCCACGCCCTGGCGGCCCTGGGCCAGCTGGGCGCCGGCCCCGACGAGGTGGTCGTCATCAACCTCTCCGGCCGCGGCGACAAGGACCTGGATACCTACATGAAGTACGCCGATAAGATTAAGTAAGACTGAAATCTGTCATTCTGAGCCTGCGAAGGACCTTATTGCCTGAAAACGAGTCGCAACAACGGCTTGGGCTTATCCCATAAGGCTTTTCGCAAGCGCAGGATAACAGACAAGAAAAAGATATGAACAACCGAATCCACGAAGCTTTCGACCGAAAAAAGAAAGGTCTGCTCAACGTCTACTTTACCGCCGGCTACCCCACGCTCGACGCCACCGTGCCCGTATTGCAGGCCCTGTCCGCCGCCGGAGCCGACCTGATCGAAATCGGCATGCCGTTTTCTGACCCGCTGGCCGACGGCCCCGTGATTCAGCAAAGCAGCACCGCCGCGCTGGCCAACGGCATGAATATGCGGGTGCTGTTCCACCAGCTGCAGGGTATCCGGGAGTCGGTGCCCGACACGCCGATTCTGCTGATGGGCTACCTGAACCCGGTGATGCAGTTCGGCGTCGAAAACTTCTGCCGCGAAGCCGCGGCCGTGGGTGTCGACGGCGTGATTCTGCCCGACCTGCCGCTGGACGACTACGTGGCTGAGTACCAGGAAATCTTCCGGCGCCACAACCTGCGCCCGGTGTTCCTCATTACGCCCCAGACCGCCCCGGCGCGCATCCGCCGCATCGACGAGCTGACGGACTCGTTTCTGTACCTGGTTTCGGGCCCCGGCACCACGGGTGGGGCCAACACTCAGGCCGAAGGCGTGCAGGATGCCTACTTCCAGCGCATCGAAGACATGCAGCTGCGCAACCCCCGCCTCATCGGCTTCGGTATCGGCGACAAAGCTTCATTTCAGCACGCCTGCCAGTATGCCGAAGGCGCTATCATCGGGTCGGCCTTCATCCGGGCGCTGGAGGGAGCCGCGGATGCCCCGGCCGCCGCTACCCGCTTCGTGCAGTCAGTGCTGGCCTAATGTTCAGTGCTGGCCTAATGTTTAAAAGACCGTCATGCTGAGCGCAGCCGAAGCAGCTCGCGTGGTGTCGTCTGATGACTAATCCTACATCAGCGCGCGAGATGCTTCGGCAAGCTCAGCATGACAAACGAATTTTCTCTTCCTAGCATGATCATCCAACTCGAACCCACCATCTCCGAAGCCGCCAAGGCGGATATCCTGGCCCGTATTCAGGACCTCAAGTATAAAGCCACCGAAGTCACCACCCAGCGCGCCCACTACCTGGTGGCCATTGGCAAAGCTGACATCGACCTGCGCACCATCGGCCAGCTGCCCGGCATCCTCGACATTCACCGCGTGTCGGACGACTACAAGCTGGTGAGCCGCAAGTGGCGGGTTCGTCCCACGGTGCTCGACCTCGGCGACGGGGTGCTCATCGGCGAGGGCAGCCTCACGCTGGCCGCCGGGCCGTGCAGCATCGAGAGCGAAAAGCAGATGGAGCTGATCATGCAGCACCTGGTCGACAACGACGTGCGCATCATGCGCGGGGGCGTGTTCAAGCCCCGCTCGTCGCCCTACGCATTTCGCGGGCTGGGCATGGAGGGCCTGAAGGATTTCCACCGCATGGCCCGGGCCCGCGGCATTAAAATCGTGACCGAGGTGATGCAGGTGTCGCAGGTGGAGGAGATGCACGACTACGTGGACGTGTTTCAGGTGGGCGCCCGCAACACCCAGAACTTCAACCTGCTCGACGCGCTGGGCGGCGTAGACAAGCCGGTAATGATCAAGCGCGGCATCTCGGGCACCATCGAGGAGCTGCTCTCGTCGGCGGAGTACGTGTTTTCGGGCGGCAACGAGAAGCTGATTCTCTGCGAGCGGGGCATCCGGACGTTCGAAACGGCCTCGCGCAATACCCTGGACCTGAACGCGGTGCCCATTCTGAAGGAGAAAACCCACCTGCCCGTCATCGTGGACCCCTCGCACGGCATCGGCATCCGCGAGTACGTATCGACCATGGCCCTGGCCGGCGTGATGGCCGGCGCCGACGGCATCATCTACGAAGCCCACGAGAAGCCCGAAGAAGCGGCTTCCGATGGGGCCCAGACCCTGAACTTCGCGGAGTCGGCGCGGCTGATCCGCAACCTGCGCAAAGTGTACGCCCTGCGCGAGGAGCTGGAATAGCCTGGTTTTTCGTTTATGGGACTACGTTTTTTTGGGCTGTCATCCTGCACGGCGCGAAGCCTAGTGAAGGACCTTCCTCCTGTAAACGCTGATGCCAGTGAAACCAGCAAAGCCCTTTACCCCACCACGGTAAGGGGCTTTGTGCTTCGAAAAAGCTTGCCTATTTGCCACCGCAATGCCCCAGGCTCTGCTCCGCTCAGGATGACCGATGCAGACGGGAAATCAACCTAACCCAGCCACTACCTACAGCATGGGCTTCGACTTCAACCTGTACAGTGGCTTGCTGCTGCCGTTTTTCGTGCAGGGGCTGGTGGTGAGCGGGGTACTCTGGGCACGGCGGGGGCGGGAAGCGGCGGCGGCCGACGGCTGGCTGGCCCTGCTGCTGCTGCTGTTCGCGGGGCGGCTGGCCCAGTGGATGCTGGGCTTCGGCGGCTGGTATGATTCGCACGATGCCCGCACCACGTTCATGTTTTACTGGCCCTTCAGCAACTGGCTGGCGGTGGGGCCGGCACTCTATTTCTACTTTCGCAGCCTCACCAACCAGGACTTCCGCTTCGGCCGGCCGCACTGGCGCCATTTCGCTCCGGCCCTGGTATACGTGGGCCTGCGGCTGCTGCTGTTCGTCTACGATATCGGCTGGTGGTATGGGCTGCGGGGCCGGCCGCTACCCGCGCATTTCGGCACGAAAGGCCCGCTGCTGGCCTGGATTGATACTCAGCCCATCGGCTACTGGCTCGATGTGCTGGGCTACGTGCTGGTGCTGGCCTACGCCGTGCGCACCCTGCGCGAGTACCGCGCCTACGCCCGCTACCTCAACGACAACTTCTCCGATACCGACCAGATCCGGTTCCGGTGGCTGCGCAACGTGCTGGTGGCCGTGCTGGCGGGCACCGGCGTCACGCTGGCCTTTGGCCTGATCAGCAGCTTCGTCAGCCCCCTGAGCTACTACGAAGAATGGTACGACTACCTGTTCACGGGCCTGCTGATCTATTACCTGAGCATTGCCGGTCTGCTCACCGGCCACCGCCTCGCCGGCCTGCGTTTTCAGCCCGCCCCCGCAGCGCCAGATTTCACCCCCGCAGCTCCGGCCTTCCCGGATCCGGCCGCAATTTCTACGGCTTTGCCAACGTCGCTGCTGGTCCCAACTCCCTCCTGCGAAACCAGGGTAACGGCGGCATCCGCTGCCACGGTCGAAGTACAACTGACTATTCCGGCCGCAGTGGCCCAGCCAGAAGCCGATGCCGAGCTGACGCGCTGGACCACGCGCCTACTGCGCCACCTCGAAGCCGAGCGCCCCTACCTTGCGCCCGAGCTGACCCTGGGTGAGCTGGCCGCCCAGCTGCGCACCAACACGTCCTGGCTTTCCCGCGTCATCAACGCCGGCTGCGGGCAGAATTTCAACGACTTCATCAACGAGTACCGGGTGCGGGAAGCCGAGCAGCGGCTGCGGGACCCGAAATTCCGGCACTACACCCTGCTGGCGGTGGCGCTGGAAGCGGGTTTCAACTCGAAGTCCACCTTCAACCGGGTATTCAAAAAGCTGCGGGGCATTACCCCCGGCGCGGCCGGGCGCGAAGGGTAGGGGCGCAGGTGCCAAACTATGTATTGGGACGTCCCAGGCTGTAAATCGGGGCGTTTCAGGGGACAGGGGGCCGTTTCTTTGGGACATCGTTCCACTTCAACCCCTTGCTGACATGCGTACTTCATCCTCCTTCCGTCCCGTATTTCTGCTCCTGACGCTCGTCGCCGTATTCGTAGCAGCCACTGCCTGCTGGGCCGGCATCCGCTCCGGCCTCGTTATCGAGCCGGGCAAGCAGTTCGTGCTCGGCGGCGGGCAGCCTGGCAGCTTCAAGGTAGAAGCGCACAACGTGGGCAAGGTGTCCGTCGAAATCAAGGAGCGGCCCCGGGACGGCGGCATCTTCGGCAAAACTACGCTGGCGCCCGGGGCCCGGGGCACGCTGCGCTTCATGGCCGGCTCCACGGCGGTGCTGCTGAACCCCTCGACGCAACAGGTAAAAGTAGATTTGAAAATCTCCGGCGACACCCGGCTGAGCATGGGCTACGAACCCAACGGCCAGCTGTAGTTCCTAGGCCCTGCCCGAGATGAAAAAGCTCCTGTCTGGTGCCCGCCCGCCGTCCTCGCGCCGGGCCGATGGGGCTCTGCTGCTGCTTTTGCCAACAGCGGGCGTGGCCCCGGCCCAGACCAATGCCGCTGCCCGCTGCCGTCATCATGCAGGAGCTGAAGGCCGCCGTGCAGCCGTGGCGTGGCTCCCTGACCTACCTCGACTACGGTAGCCAACGCCTGGTGACGCTGCCCACGCAGCTGAACGGGATGCAGTCGGCGCCGCGGGAGCTGGTGCTCGATTTTATCTGCCAGGAAGCGGAAGGCGGGCAGGTGAAAGGCCACGACAAGCTCCGCTTTCCGCCGACGGCCGCCAAATCGTCTGGGATGGCACGCCCATGCAGGTGATAAGCAAAACCCGGCTGCCGGACCAGACCCTGCAAAGTAGTGCTGGCAGGGCCGGGACGCGCCGACGGTAAAACTTGTCTGTTGCGGCGTACCGTGTCGCTTGGCCCCCGGCTTTTTTCCGCGGCCAAGGAAGTGAAGCACGCGGCAGCTCCGGCGTTTATCGTCCGGAATATGTACCGCTTTCAGCCTTGAAGATCCTGCCCTGCGTAATGGCGGCTTTTTAACGGGCCAGGCGTTTGCGTAGGGACTTCGTTCTGAAAACGTGTTAGTTACCCTCTTGCTGAGCCCTGGTTAGCTACGGATCGAAAAATATACCGGGTCGGGACACAACTTATCTTAATGCTTTTCTATATTTGCCCCTGTCATGATGAACCAGTCCGCGAAACGCTTCTGCCTAACCAATATTCGTCCCGTGCGGGACGAAGTCGGGCGGCGTTGCCATTCCGGAAAGTAAGTAGTCATGCTACCCAAACTCTGAAATCACACGAAAGCCCGACTCCTTCCAGGAGCCGGGCTTTTTTATGCCTCTGCCATGCTACAGCAAGACTACGCCCGCTACACTACCCAGGATCAGCTGGTCTGGAAAGTACTGTTCGACCGCCAGACGGCGCTGCTGCACAAGCGCGCCGCCACGGCCTTCGGGCAGGGCCTGGCCAAAGTGGGGTTGCACCGCGGCGCTATCCCCGACTTCGCCGAAGTCAGCCAGCGGCTGCACCAGGCCACCGGCTGGCAGCTGGAGCCCGTGCGTGGCATGCTCAACGACGCCGATTTCTTCGGCCTGCTGGCCCAGCGCAGGTTCCCCGCCACGGTCTGGATTCGCTCCATGCAGCAATTCGACTTCATTGAGGAGCCCGACCTGTTTCACGGCGTATTTGGCCACGTACCGCTATTGATGGACCGCGCCTTCGCCGATTTCCTGCACTTTCTGGGCCACGTAGCCGCCCAGCATCTGCACGATGCGCCGGCGCTGGCCCGGCTGGAGCGGCTCTATGGCTTCACCGTGCAGTTCGGACTGGTGCTGGAGCGGGGCGAGGCCCGGATGTACGGGGCCGGCCTGCTCTCCTCGTCGGGCGAAATCCACCATTGCCTCGGCGACATCCCCCGGCGGCAGCCCTTCGATCTGGCCACCGTGCTGCACACGCCCTACAGCGAGCAGCACCTGCAGGATCAGTATTTCGTGCTCAACAGCTGGGAGCAGCTCACCGAAAGCGTAGCCGAGCTGGCCGCTTTGCTCTCGACCGGTTGGGAGCTGGAGCCGGTGCGGTGAGATGGTGAAGTGGTGAAAGGTGAAGGATGACAAACGCTTTTTCACCACTTCACCTTTCACCACTTCACCTAATACCGCCAGCCCAGGGCCCGGTACACGAAGTGCAGCAGCCACAGCGGACCGATGAGCAGAAACTGCAGGTCTTTCAGAAAGCTGGGCTCTTTGCCTTCCACCTTGTGCCCCCAGAACTGCCCGATCCAGGCCAGCACAAAAATCAGGACGCACACGGTCCACAGCGGCAGGGCGGCCCCGGCTTCTACCAGCCGCAGGGCGCCAGCCATCAGTGCCCACACCAGCACCATGCCGATGGACAGCCGCACCGACAGGCGCAGGTAATACATCACTGCCAGCCCCATAACGAGGGTGGCCAGATTCAGCCAGGGACTCAGCTGTTGCACGGCCTTCGGCATTGGTACCGACCACAGCAGACCCAGCAGGGAAAACATAATCAGCGGCACGCACACCCAGTGCACCAGCTTGTTGGTCGGGTTATGGTGGCTTTCACCGTATTCAGTCAGCAGATCGGGGAGCGTTGCCATAATGAGGGATTTTATGGGACAATGAGGCCTGCCGGCTCCGGCAGGGCGGTGCCAAAGCAGTGAGCTAAATGTATCAGCTTTCCCGAACTATTGTCTCGGGCATTAAGCCACAGAAAAAGCCCGACTGCTTCCGCAATCGGGCTTTTCTGCAAACTGATAACGCCTGCAAGCAGGCCGCCGGGGCTACGACTTCAGCTTGAAGTTCTTGCGCAGGTAAGCCAGCGCCAGCTCGTGGGCTTTGGCCGAATATTCCTTGCTGTATTTGGGATTTGAAGGGTTGGCGAAAGCGTGGTCGGCATCGTAGCTCACGATGGTCACTTTCTCCTTGGCCGCAACCATGTCCTTCTGGAACTGGGCCACCACCTCGGGGTTGATCCACTTGTCCTGGGTGGCAAAAATGCCCAGCACGTCGGTATTCAGCGTTTTGAGCTTGGCCACGTCCTTTTCGGGCATGCCGTAGTACACCACGCTGCCCACCGCTTTCGGGCCGGCCAGCAGCGCCGTTTGCAGACTCCAGCCGCCGCCAAAGCACCAGCCGATGGAGGCAACTTTGGCACCGGGTCCCGCGTGCAGCAGGGCCCCTTTGATGATAGCCTCGGCCCGCTCGGTTTTCACGGCCTGCATCAGCTTGCCGGCTTCATCGGGGGTAGTGGCTACCTGACCGTCGTAGAGGTCGAGGGCAATGATGTTGACGCCTTTCAACTCGTTGGCGTAAGTGGCGGCTTCCTTCTTGATGTAGTCATTCAGCCCCCACCACTCGTGGATAATGAACAGGTACTTGTCGGAGCGCACGTTGCTCTTGATTTCAAAGCCTTTGCCGGTCTGGCCATCGGTGGTTTTGAACTCAATCATTTCACCCTGACCCTCGTAGGCGTAGGGCAGAGGCGAGTCGTGGCCGCCGGAAAAGTCTTCGTTGGTAGCCAGCATCGCAAAGGTTTCCGTGGCATTGGCCGCAGGCCGGGTACAGCAGCTTATTTTGCTCTGCGCCGAAGCCATTGTGGCCACGCTCAGCAGCGCGGCGCAAAGGGTCCAGATCTTTTTCATAAGATGAAAAAATGGTGAAGAGTGGGAATGCCGACCAGTAGCTCATTTGATGTAGCTACATAAATGCGCCACCGGTCGGCAAATACAACTCAAGCCTACCGGAATAGTTTGGCAAAACCAAAACTCACGCGGCTCCGGTCTGCACCACGGCCCGCAGCTCGGTCAGCAAAGCATACAAACCCACGTACGTCCGGTTCAGGTAGATGAAGTGCTCCGACCCGCGCGGCTCCCGCTGCTGGCGCAGCTCGGGCTGCTGCATCAGGTCGTCGCCGAGGGCGTAGAGCGCCGTCATGTACGCGGGGTCGCCGAAGTCGAAGGTAGGCTGGCGGAAGGGGCGCCCCACCAGCTCCAGCGAGGCCTGCATGGTGCTGAGGTAAAAGGCGCGGCGGGCGGGCGTATCCTCAGGGCGCAGGATGCCGGCCTCGGTCAGCAGCGCGGCTAGGCGGGTTTCGTCGGCCAGGGTTTCGGCCGTGAGCAGGGATGTGAACAGCGTGTACACGTCGGCCGGAATTTCCTTCACGCAGCCAAAGTCCA
The DNA here is from genome assembly GCF_039539525.1 of Hymenobacter algoricola. Taxonomy (NCBI): domain Bacteria; kingdom Pseudomonadati; phylum Bacteroidota; class Cytophagia; order Cytophagales; family Hymenobacteraceae; genus Hymenobacter; species Hymenobacter algoricola. The sequence goes on from NZ_BAABDH010000021.1 coordinate 131,675, forward strand.
GCACGCCCACGGTGCCGCCGTGCTCGGTCCGGAGCAGGAAGTTGCCGGGGTGAGGGTCGGCGTGCACCTGCCGGAGCGTGTTCATCTGGAAGGCGTAGAAGTCCCAGAGTGCCTGGCCCAGCTGGTTGCGGATTTCCTGGCTGGGATTGGCCGGCAGAAACTCCTTCAGGTGCTGACCGCCCAGCCAGTCCATGGTCAGGATGCGGGGGGAGGAAAGCTCGGGGTAGTAGCGGGCAAACTCCAGGTGGGGCAAGTGGGCGCAGCGGGCCCCGATTTCGGTGCCCCGCCGCAATTCCAGCGCGTAATCGGTTTCTTCCAGCAGCCGGGTTTCCACTTCCTCCAGGTAGGGCCGCACCTGAGCTTCATCGAGCCCCATCACGCGCAGGGCAATGGGCTTCACCAGCCGGATGTCGGAGCGGATGCTGTCGGCCACGCCGGGATACTGCACCTTCACGGCCAGCGGCTGGCCGTTCTGGCGGGCAAAATGCACCTGGCCGATGCTGGCAGCCTGGCGTGCGTTCAGGTCAAACTCTTCGAAAAGCTCGTAGGGCGAGCGGCCGAAGGCATCCCGGAAAACCTTGACCACCAGCGGGCCCGACAGCGGCGGGGTCTGGTACTGGGCCTTGGCAAACTGGTCGGCGTAAGCAGCGGGCAGCAGGTTTTTCTCCATGGCCAGCATCTGCGCCACCTTCAGCACCGAGCCTTTCATTTCGCTCAGCGTACCGTACAGCTCCGCCGCGTTGGCCTGGTTTAGGTCGTCGGTGCTGCTTTCGGCGCCTACCGAGCGGCGGGCGTAGTGCTTCACGTAGTTGGCGCCCACCTTCAGCCCCGTTTTGGCGAAGCGGGCCGCCCGCGCCACCTTGGTAGTTGGAATGGAGGAGAGCTGGCGGGATTCCGCCGCGTCATCAGCCGGGGCCGAATTCAGGTCCCGGCCCGGCGTATCAGACAGGTCCGGCATTAGCGGCGGCGAATCAGGAAGCGGGCGAAGTCCAGGGCCGAATCCAGGGAGTTGCGGCCTACCAGGTCGAAGCTGAGGGTGACGGCCTTTTCCACGGCGGCATCGGTGCGCTCAAAGTTGAGCGTATCATCCTTGGCGAAGAAGCCCAGCACGAACATCACCTGGGCCCAGAAAAAGCGTGGGTACTGGTCTTGTACCAGCGGTCGGGAGGCTACCTCCTCGGTCTGGCGGGCCTGACGCAGCAGGTCTGCCACGAAGTGCTCGAAGTCCTGGCGGAAGTCGTCGAGCACCCGGGGTGTGAGGCCCGGCACCGGCGGCATATACTTGCGCAGCGACCAGAGCGCGTAGCTGCGGTTCTGCTTCAGAATTTCGAGTAGGGTGAAGTAGAAGGCCAGCAGCTTTTCCCGGGCCCCGTACGTTTCCCACACCGGCTCCTTCGCCGCCCGCTCCCGGGCATCGCGCCCGAAGTCGCCCCAGATTTCGCGGTCGATGGCGGCGAAGGTGGCATAGTGGCGGTAGAATTCGGCCTCGGGAAGGCCCAGCTTCTGCGTCAGCTTGAAGACGGACGCGGGCGGGGTGTTTTTATTCAGCACGTAGCTGAGGTAAGCCTGTTTGATGCGCTCTTTTTCCATAGTGGTATAACCGGTGGGTTGGGTTGAGGTTGCGGATCTGTCGGGTTAAGTTCGGGCGTATTTCCGGTTAGACTGTCACGCAGAGCGAAAGAACGTCATACCGAGCGCAGCCGAGGTATGACGTTGTTAGGAATGACGTTATTCGGAGCCCTCATTCTCCCGCCGCCCGGTAGGCGGCGCGGAAGGTGTCGATGGCGCGCTGCCGGGCGAATTTGTGGTCGACCAGCGGCTTGACGTACCTGGTGGTGCCGAATTCGGGTACCCACTTTTTCACGTAGGCCAGCTGCGGGTCGTAGGCTTCCAGCTGATTCTGGGGGCTGTACACCCGGAACCAGGGCGCGGCCACGGCGCCGGTGCCCGCCATCCACTGCCAGTTGCCCACATTGTTGGCCATGTCGTAGTCGAGCAGTTTGTCGGCGAAGTACCCGTCGCCCCAGCGCCAGTCGATGAGCAGGTGCTTGACCAGAAAGCCGGCCGCCGCAATTCGGGCCCGGTTGGGCATGTAGCCGGTCTGGTTCAGCTCCCGCATTCCGGCGTCGACCAGCGGGTAGCCGGTGCGGCCCTCGCACCAGGCGTTGAATTCGTCTTCGTTGTTGCGGTAGGGTACCTGGCGCAGCCTGGGGTCGTAGCTTTCGGAGGCGGTGAAAGGGAAATGCCAGAGCAGCATCATGAAGTAGTCGCGCCAGATCAGCTCCCCCAGCAGCTTGGGGTTCAGCTCCCGGGCCTGCCGCATCAGCTCCCGCACGCTCAGCGTACCGAAGCGCAGGTGCACCGAGCGGCGCGTACTGCTGTTCACCAGGCCGGGCTGGTCGCGGGTGTTGTGGTAGTTCTCCACCAGGGCCGCGGCGGGCAGCTCGGCGGCGGGCACAAACTGCTCGTAGCGCTCAAAGCCCATTTCGGCCAGCGTCGGCCGGGCCGGAGCATCCGGCAGCGGCAGCAGGTTTTCGGCCCGGAAGAATTCCCGGGATGGATACGGCTCCAGCTGCTCGTCGCGCAAGGCATTCAGCCAGGCTTTGCTGTAGGCGCCAAACACCTTCGACGGCTTGCCGGACTTACCCAGCAGCTCGTCTTTAGCGAAAATCACCTGGTCCTTGAAAGCGTGAAACTCCGCGCCGCGCCCGTGCAGCACTTGCGCAATAGCCGCGTCCCGCTCCGCCGCGTAGGGCTCATAGTCCTCGTTGGTATACACGGCGGCCACCTCGTAGCGCTGGGCCAGCTGCGCAAATACCTCCTCAGGACGGCCGTAGTAGGCCAGAAAAGTGCCGCCTGCCTGGGCCGTAAGCCCGCCCAGCCGTTCCACCTGGTCATAGATGAACGTGACGCGGGCATCCTTGCGGCTGGGCAGTAAGTCCAGAATCTCGCGGTCGTAGATGAAGAGTGGTACTACGGGCAAACCGCTTTGCAGCGCCGCCGCCAGACCCGCGTTATCGTGCTGACGCAGGTCGCGCCGGTGCCAGAAGATGACGATTTTCATTCGGGGTCTTGGTTGGTTAGGGTCTTGGGGTCTTGGTTGCGGGAAAGGCTGTCATTCTGGGCTTGCGCAGAACCTTCCTGTTTTCCCGCTCAAAACTCTACGAACAAGCAGAAGCTTTGTTGAGGTCTGAAGTGGAGTGGCGAAAACGGCTGGCAGCGGGGCAGGAGCAAGGTCCTTAAGCCGGTTATGCCTCATCCAGGCTGAAAGTCAGAAAAATCCAGGACCCCAAGACCCCAAAAACCAAGCCCCTACTTCAGCCGTCCCATGCCGCCATCAACCGGCATAATCTGGCCGGTGATATAGGAGCTGTGGTCGGAAAGCAGGAAGGAGGCCATGTAAGCCAGGTCCAGGGGCTGGCCTACGCGTTGCAGGGGGCTGCGCTTGGCACCGGCTTCCTGCTTCTCGGGCGTGTTGAGCAACGCTGCCGCCAGGGGCGTATCGGTCAGCGACGGGGCCACGGCGTTGACGCGGACGCTGCTGCCGGCGTATTCGGCGGCCAGGGCGCGGGTAAGGCCTTCGAGCCCGGCCTTGGCGGTGGCAATGCTGGCGTGGAAGCTCATGCCGGTAGTAGCCGCCACCGTGCTGAACAGCACCACCGACGCGCCTTCGGCCTTTTTCAGCCGCTTCATCACGGCCTGCAACACCTGCACGGCGCCCATTACGTTCAGCTCGAACTCCGCGCGGAAATCGTCCAGCGGAATCCGCTCGAAGGGGCGCAGCTTGATGCTGCCGGGGCAATACACCACGCCGTGCAGCACTTCGGGCAGCGCCGTCAGCAGCTCGGCGGGCAGGGGCTGGGTGGCATCGAAGGGCAGGAAAGTGGTGCCCAGCGCTTCCAGTTCCGGCGACAGGTGGCGAGAAGCCGTGAACAGGTGGGCGCCCAGCTTGTGGAGTAGCTCGGCCGTAGCCAGCCCGATGCCCGAGGAGGCACCGACAACGAGAATATTCTTTTGCGAAAAATCCATGCGGAAAGCGGGAAGGAAGTTTGCGCTGACAACTAGGCCGCGCACCCAAGGTTTATATATTGTAACCTAAATCCGCAATTGGTAGAATAGGATGACTGCGAATACCGTCAATTCAGCAAAAATTCGCTGCTGCCCTCCGGGTCTTGCCGGGCTTTTGCCTAGCTTTCGGTCCTGAATGCCCACCACCCGCCAAAACGCCTTTTCTGAGTTATGAACATTCGCAAACTGCTGGTCGCTAACCGCGGCGAAATCGCCATCCGGGTACTGCGCGCCGCCACGGAACTAGGAATTCCCACCGTGGCCGTCTACACTTACGAAGACCGCTACTCCCTGCACCGCTACAAAGCCGACGAAGCCTACCAGATCGGCCGCGACGACGACCCGCTCAAGCCTTACCTCGACATTGAGGGCATTCTGCGCGTCGCCAAGGAGAATGGGGTCGACGCCATCCACCCCGGCTACGGCTTCCTGAGTGAAAACGCTACCCTGGCCCGCCGCTGCGGCGAGGAAGGCATCCGCTTCGTGGGCCCGCGCCCGGAAGTAATGGAAGCCTTAGGCGACAAAGTGGCCGCCAAGCGCGTGGCTGTGCAGTGCCAGGTGCCCATCATCGAAAGCAGCATCGACGACCTGAACGACTTCGAAACGGCTCAGCGCGAGGCTAACCGGATCGGCTACCCGGTGATGCTGAAGGCGGCTTCGGGCGGTGGCGGGCGCGGTATGCGCGTGATTCGGGACGATGAGCAGCTGGAGCGCGGCTTCTTTGAGGCCCGCAACGAGGCCCTGAAAGCCTTCGGCGACGACACCGTGTTCCTGGAAAAATACGTGGAGCGGCCCAAGCACATCGAGGTGCAGATCGTGGCCGACGACTACGGCAACATCGTGCACCTCTACGAGCGGGACTGCTCGGTGCAGCGGCGCTTCCAGAAAGTGGTGGAAGTAGCCCCGTCGCTCGACCTGGCCGACCACCAGCGCCATTTGCTGTATGAGTACGCCCTGCGCATCTGCCGGGCCGTGAACTACAACAACGTGGGCACCGTCGAATTCCTGGTCAACCCCGAGCTGGACCGCATCTACTTCATCGAGGTGAACCCGCGCATTCAGGTGGAGCACACCGTGACGGAGATGATAACCGGCATCGACCTGATCAAAACCCAGCTCTACATTGCCGACGGCTATAGGCTTTCGGCCCCCGAAATCGGGCTGGAGGTGGGCGGGCGGCCCCTGAAAACGGGCTACGCCATTCAGTGCCGCATCACCACCGAAGACCCCGAAAACGACTTCAAGCCCGACTACGGCACCATCGTGGCCTACCGCTCGGCCGGGGGCTTCGGCATCCGCCTCGACCAGGGCTCGGTGTACCAGGGCGCCAAGATTTCGCCGTTTTTCGACTCCCTGCTGGTGAAGGTGTCGGCCCACGCGCCTACGCTGGAAGGCGCGGCCTCCAAGATGGCTCGCACCCTGGACGAGTTCCGCATCCGCGGGGTGCGCACCAACATCCAGTTTCTGCAGAACATCATTGCCCACCCCGAGTTTGTGAGCGGGCACGCCAACGTGGACTTCATCAAGGACACGCCCGAGCTGTTCAAGTACAAGGCCCGCCAGGACCGCGGCTCGAAGGTGCTGGGCTTCGTGGGCGACATCATCGTCAACGGCAACCCCGACGTGAAGGGCCTCGTGGACCCCAACCGGGAGCTGCGCAAGCCCCGGCTGCCCGCTTTCGATCCGGTGGCGCCCTATCAGCCCGGCACCAAGGACAAGCTCACCGAGCTGGGCCCCGAGGGCTTCGCCAAATGGCTGCGCGAGGACCCGCTGATTCACTACACCGACACCACTTTTCGCGACGCCCACCAGAGTCTGCTGGCCACGCGCATGCGCACCTTCGATTTGCTGAAGGTGGCGGAGCGCTACGCCAAAATGCACCCGCAGACGTTCTCGATGGAGGTGTGGGGCGGCGCGACCTTCGACGTGGCCCTGCGCTTTCTGCACGAAGACCCCTGGGAGCGGCTGGCCAAAATCCGGGCGGCCGTGCCCAATATTCTGCTCCAGATGCTGATTCGGGGGGCCAACGGGGTGGGCTACAAGGCGTATCCGGACAACCTCACCGAGCGGTTTGTGCAGCAGGCCTGGGAAACCGGCGTCGACGTGTTCCGCATCTTCGACTCGCTGAACTGGATGCCGGGCATGGAGTCCTGCATCAATTTCGTGCGCAAGAAAACCCAGGGCCTGGCCGAGGCCAGCATCTGCTACACCGGCGACATTCTCGACCCCAAGCGCAACCAGAAATACTCGCTCGACTACTACCTGCGCTTAGCGAAACAGGTTGAGGATGCCGGCGCCCACATTCTGGCCATCAAGGACATGGCCGGCCTGCTGAAGCCCTACGCGGCCACTGAGCTGATTACGGCCCTGCGCGACACGGTCAAAATCCCGATTCACCTGCACACCCACGATACCTCATCGTTGCAGCCCGCTACCTACCTGAAAGCGGTGGAAGCAGGCGTGGACGTGATTGATGTGGCCATCGGTTCGCTGTCGGGTCTGACGTCGCAGCCCAACTTCAACTCGGTGGTGGAAATGCTGCGCGGACAGCCCCGGCACCGTGAATTCGACCAGGAAAGCCTCAACGAATTCTCCAACTACTGGGAAACGGTGCGCGAGTACTACTACCCGTTCGAGTCGGGCCTCAAAGCCGGCACTTCGGAAGTATTTCAGCACGAGATTCCCGGCGGGCAGTATTCCAACCTGCGCCCCCAGGCGGCGGCCCTGGGCCTCGGCGACAGGTTCGAGCAGGTGAAAAGCACCTTTGCCGACGTGAACGAGCTGTTCGGCGACATCGTGAAGGTCACGCCGTCGTCGAAAGTGGTGGGCGACATGGCTCTGTTTATGGTCACCAACAACCTGACCACGGCCGACGTGCTGGAGAAAGGCCACACCCTGAGCTTCCCCGAGTCGGTGCAGAGCCTGTTCCGCGGCGACATCGGCCAGCCCGAGGGCGGCTGGCCCAAGGAGCTGCAGAAGCTGATTCTGAAGGATGAAAAGCCCTTCACCGACCGGCCCAACGAGCACCTCAAGCCCATCGACTTCAAGAAGGAGATGAAAGCCTTCGAAACCAAGTTCGGCGCCGGCGGCAAATTCACCGACCTGCTGTCGTACCTGCTCTACCCGAAAGTATTCGAGCAGTACTGGGCGCACCTGCAGGAATTCGGCGACGTGTCGGTGGTGCCCACGCGGGTGTTTTTCTACGGCCTCAGGCCCGGGGAGGAAACCATCATCGACATTGCCCGCGGCAAATCGGTCATCGTGAAGCTGCGCTCGGTGGGCCAGGTAAACGACGACGGCAACCGTACGGTGTTCTTCTCCTTCAACGGCCAGACCCGCAACCTCGAAGTGCGCGACCGGTCGGTGGAAGTGAAGACGGTGCGCAACCAGAAAACCGACAAGGCCAACCCGCGCCAGATCGGGGCCCCGCTCCAGGGCATGCTTTCGAAGGTGCTGGTGCAGAACGGACAGCCGGTCAAGAAAAACGCGCCGCTGTTTATCATCGAAGCCATGAAGATGGAAACCACCATCACCGCCCCCGACGATACCACGGTGCAGAGCCTGCAGCTGGTGGAAGGCACGCTGGTAAACGCCGACGACCTGGTACTGACGCTGGGCTAAGACGGAACGTAAGATATAAGCAAGGGGCTGGAAATGACGTAGGCGTCGTTTCCAGCCCCTTGCTTATGGAGGGCTACCGCAGGTATACGGCATGCAGCACGGCGGTGGGCTGGGCAGCGGCCTCGTCGTACAGCCGGAGGGTGTCGCCGCTGATCTGGTAGGTGCGGGCCGCTTCCAGGGCCCGCATAAAGCCGGCTTCCGTGACCGTAGCGCCCGGGTCAGCGCAGGCCATGCGGGTAGCCAGCAGCGGGCCCAGGCGCAGCTGGCCCGCGGCGGGCAGCTCAAACGGGCCGGTGAAGCGGTTGCAGCTGCCGTGGCCCTCCGCCCGCTGCTCGGTGGCGCGGAGCAGCAGGTAAGGCTCCCGCGCGTCGGCGGCCGCTACGGGTTGGCTCCCGAGGGTCCGCAGCACCCAGCGCGTGTTGCGCAGCGCTGCCGGGGGCGTGGTAGCCGAAGCCGTCGGGGAAACCGGCCGGCTCGTTGCTCCGGTGGCGGGCGCAGGCGTCTGACAAGCGGTGGTCAGGCCGCTGGCCAGCAGCAGCCCGAGCGAAACGAAACGGGTAAAATCCATTGGCTTACCATATCTGAGGCGGAGGAATAGCAGAAAAACGGCGAAATTTCTGCCGATCGGCGGGAAAATCTACTCAATAACTTTGCAAAAGGGTTATTTTGCATGATGCAAAGAATCCTTTTCGCCCTGCTATGTGGCTGCTTATATCCTATAGCACTGCTAGCCCAAAAAAAACCTGGTCCTTCTCCTGTTGCTTCTTCCACCGTTTCTGCCGCTACCGTGGAGCGGGTGGTGCGCGCCCTGTCGGCCGATGATATGCAGGGCCGGGCCACTGCGCAGCCCGGTGGCCTGAAAGCTGCCCAGTATCTGAGCGGCGAGTTTCAGCGGCTGGGACTGGGCCTGCTGCCGGGGCTGACCACTTACGAACAAACTTTTCCGGCTTACGAAACCCGCACCGCCGCACTTTTCGTCACCGTCAACGGCGTCAGCATTGCCAAAGACAAAGCCCTGCTGGTGTCCGGAGAAGCCAAGCTCAACTGGACCGATGAGGACGACCCGGCCGCCCGCGTGATGGTAATCGGGGAGCAGGCGCTGCCACCCCAGCTGTTTCGCCAGATTCTGGAGCCCACGGAGAACCTGCTCGTCATCCTGGACCCGGCCCATGCGGCCGAGTTTGCCCGGCTGGCCAAGCGCCTGCGCACCAACCGGCTGCACGCCGAAAAGCCCACGGCTTTTTCCAGCGTGGTGGTGCTGATGCCGACGCCGAATGCCGCCGTAAAATTCCGGGTGGCGGCCAACACCAGCATCCGCACCATCGAGCTGCGCAACGTTGTGGGCGTGCTGCCCGGCAAAGACAAGGCCCGGGCCGCGGAGCTGGTAGTTTTCTCGGCCCACTACGACCACCTGGGCCTGCTGCCCGCCGTGGCCGGCGACTCGATTGCCAACGGTGCCGACGATGATGCCAGCGGCACCACGGCGGTGGTAGCGCTGGCCGAGCACTTCAAAAAGAAGGACGACAATGCCCGCACCCTGGTGTTTGTCGCCTTTACGGGGGAGGAAATCGGGGGCTATGGCTCGGGCTACTTTTCGCGGCAGGTGGTATCCGAGCAGGTAGCAGCCATGTTCAACATCGAAATGATTGGCAAGCAGGCCAAGTTCGGGCCGAATACGGCTTTTATCACGGGCTTCGACAAGTCAGACTTCGGTAAGCTGCTGCAGCAAAACCTGGTGGGCACGCCCTTTCGCTTCGAACCGGATCCGTATCCTGACCAGAACTTGTTTTACCGCTCCGACAATGCTACCCTGGCCCGGCTTGGCGTGCCGGCCCACACCATCAGCACCGACCAGATTCCGACCGACAAGCGCTACCACAGCGTGGACGACGAGGTGGAAAGCCTGGATTTGCCCAACATGACAGCCGTTATCACCGGCATTGCGCGCAGCGCTACCGGCATTATCTCCGGGGCACAAACACCAACCCGGATTGTGCCGGAAGCAGTAACTAAAAAACGCTAACGGCGAAGGCCCGGATTTCCTCAGGAAATCCGGGCCTTTCTGAAACTACGGAGCCTTGGCTCCGACCGTTAGTGCTTGCGGAGCGACATGCTGGAGTTGGGCAGCGCCCGGGTCGGGGCCGCGTCGGAAGCCGGTTTTTTTTTCGGCTTAGCCAACCGGATAGGTTCCTGCTCAGGCTCGCCGTAGGTTTTGCTGAGCGGTTGAAACGGCTCCTGCAGCAGAGCCAGCTCGCTGGCTTTCACGTAGCGTGGATCGGCTGGCTCCGGGTCGCCGAAACCCGTCAGGGAAGCCTGCCGGGGAATATCCGCCGACTGCGCCCGGGCGGATGGGGCCGTTAGCAGCAAGGTTGCCGCAACTGCCAACAACGAGTAGAACTTACTCATGTCCTGTTTTAAGAATATTTATTATTGTTCAAATATAAATAAAGATCCTGAATCAGCAAGTACCGGCTAAAAAAGTAGCCCGGCTATGCGCGCCCGGCTACCGGCGTGCCCCGCTGAAGCGAGCTAGTGGAGGGGCAGGCGGAAGCTCAGGCCGCCGCCCACAGTGAGGCCCTTGCTGGGAACAGCTGAAGCCGGGGAGAGGCTGCTGCCGGCCGTCAGATCGAAGCGCAGGCCCGGATAGGGGCGCCAGGAAACGCCGCTGGTGAAGCTGGGAGCCAGCTTTTGCTGCTGCCGCCAAGTGGTGTAGCCTTCGGCGAAGAAGTTGAACTGGCGACCCAGCGGGCCGTGCAACGCCAGCGTGCCCAGATACTGCCCCAGCTTGGTATCGGCGGCCCGGAAACCGCGCTGCCGGAAGCCCAGGTTGGATTCGAGCCGGAAGTTGTTGCCGATAATCTGAGACACCAGCAGACGCCCACCGGGCTCCAGGATCTTGTTGGGGAAGGATTTGTCGCCGTTCTGCATGGTCATCTCGGCCAGCACCACCACCTGTGAACGACTATTCTGGGTGCTGGAAGCCAGAAATTTGGCGCCTAACGTGAGCGGGGCCAGCCCGGCTGGCCCTGCTGCCGGGCTGCCGTCCGGGGTAGTGCGCCCGGCCCCGGGCAGCGGGGCCACGTAGCTCTGGGCCGCCCGCAGCTCGATGGTATTGAAGAAACCCACGCGCAGCACGCCGGTTGAGGCGGGGCGACCCAGGGCGCCGGTGGGACCGAACGGGTCATGGTGATTCCCCGTGGCGTCTACCTGAAACTGGCCCGGGTAGAGCATGTTGGTGGTGATGGTTTGCCCGGAGCGGTCAGGGCGAATCTGGCGGACGAAAGGCGAGTCTTTGTACTCGATGGTCTCCGTTTGGGCCAAGGTGCGGGTGGCGGCGCTGAGTAGCACGGCCAGCCCAAGCAGAATGGTCTTGCGCATGCCCTCTGACGCCAGCGCCGGCTTTAAAGTTCGGCCCGCCTGGGTAAAACGTGCATTTTACGGGGTGATAAAGCCTGAGGTTGCAGAAATGAGGGCTTTTTTTGACTGCCGTATTCTGCTGACCCTCGCCGGCCCGGCGGCCCGCTGCAACCTGCCTACACAAGTTGCGGCAGCCCGCCGGGCGGCCCAGTGCTAATCCAGCCGCTCCAGGGCCGTCCGGTCCCAGCGGGCCAGCATGGCGGCGGCTTCGTAGGTGCTCTGCAGAAAGGAAAGCAGCTGCTGCTCGGGGTGAGCGGCGGTACGGACGGCTTCGTAAGGCAGCAGGAATTCGCCCAGGGCCTCGCTGTAGAAAGCCTCCTTCGGGTGGACGTGAAGCTCAGCCAGCCCAGCCGGGACCGGGGCCGCATAGGCGTAGAAAGCGGCTTCCTGGTTGCCGGTGCCGGGCCAGAAGCCGTGGCTGATAACCTCGTGGGAGTAGGCTTCACGGGTGATGCGGTCGGCGCCTTCGCGGGCGGGGGCCCGGCGGCCCGAGAAGCGCGTGACGGCCAGATCGAAGCTGCCCCAGAAAAAATGGACGGGGCTGCATTTGCCCGCAAACCGGCCCCGGAATACTTCCAGCACCCGGCCGGCCCTGCTCAGTACCAGCCAGCAGCGGTGGGCCGCCGCGGCATCGTAGCTGGCGTGCTGCTCGTCTTCGTCGAAGGGAATGGGCTCCTCAAGTTCTACGGGCACCTTCCAGATTTTCACCCGGATGCCCAACTCGGCCAGCAGGCGCAGCACCTCGTGGTAAAAGCGGGCCACGCTGCGCGGCTCCAGCTTCAGGGTACGGCGGGCCCCGTCGCTGCACTGCAGCAGCAGCTGGTGGTCGATGAAGTCGAAATCAATCTGGAAGGAGCGGTCTTCGTAGGGCATGGCCGAGGTGGTCAGGCCGCGGGCGGTGAGGTAGAGCGGGACATTCCACCAGTGGTTGACCAGGGGCGTGCAGGCCAGCCGGATTTTGCCCACAATCTGCGTCCACAGGTGCAGGGTGGTCAGCGTGGGCTGCCAGTCGGCCAGGGGCAGGGGCGGCCAGGCCGGCGGCGACGAGGTGATGGAGGGGAGCGGCATGGGTTGGTGCAAAGGTTGGGGCAGAATAGAGCGGTGGCTGAATATAGTAAAAAAGCCTTCCGCACGGGCGAAAGGCTTTGGGGGTTGCCGTGACAGCGTCGAAGGAGTGAGCCTGCCAGAAGGCAGGAAAGCCCATGCTGCAAACTGCGCCCGGATTTTGAGGCGTCGGCACAGGCAGCATAACCCTAAAAACAGCTGAACAATCAGACCGCGGTGCCGACGATAAGGCTGCGGCGCTCCAGCAGCAGCGTGTCCTGCCACCGGCCGCGCAGCTGCCCGATTCGTTCCCGGTGGCCGACTATCCTGAATCCCTGCGCCCGGTGCAGGCGCAGGCTGACTTCGTTGCCGGGGAAAACGCTGGCCTGCAAAGTCCACATACCGTTTTGCTCTGAGGTATCAATCAGCTCGCGCAGCAGCTCCCGGCCCACGCCCCGCCCGCGGGCCGCGGCGCCCACGTACACGCTGACTTCGGCCACGCCCCCGTACACGCACCGTCCCGATACCGGTGACAGGGCCGCCCAGCCCAGCACCAAGCCGGCGGCGTCGGTGGCCACGAGGCGGCTGTGGCGCAGGTGGCTCCGGTGCCACTCGTCCCATTCGGGCGCTTCGGTAGTAAATGTGGCGGTGCCGGTGGCAATGCCCTCCTCGTAAATGGCGCGAGCCGCGGGCCAGTGGGTTTCGGAGAAAGGGAGGAAGGTCATGGAGCAGGAGAGGCAAGCTGGGAATAGGGAAGCAAGATAGCCAAGCCCCGGATTATTTACCTTCGCCCCGGCCCGGTTTTGCCAAAAGCGGCCGCCTTGTTTTTCGCCCCGTTTCCCATTTCGTTTATGACTACGCTCCGTCTGCTGTTTTTCGGGCTGCTGCTCAGCCAAAGTGCTTTTGTTTTCGCCGCCCGGGTCGATACGGTGGCCATTCCGAGTGCGGCCATGCAGAAAACCTACCGCGCGGCGGTGGTGCTGCCCGGCTCGTACGCCAAGAATAAAAAGGCCGCTTACCCCGTGCTCTACCTGCTGCACGGCGCCTACGGCCACTTCGGCGACTGGCTGCGGAAAACCCCCGACAAAAACCTCGTCCATGCCCTGGCCGACCAGTACAACCTGATCATCGTGCTGCCCGAGGGCGAAACGTTCAGCTTCTACCTGGATAGCCCGCTGGATAAGGCCAGCCAGTTTGAAACCTACCTCACCCGGGACGTCATCGGCAAAATCGACAATACCTACCGCACGGTCCGCAGCAGCAAGGGCCGCGTGATTACCGGCCTGTCGATGGGCGGCCACGGGGCGCTGTACCTGGCGGCGCGCCACCCGGAGCTGTTTGCCGCCGCCGGCAGCATGAGCGGGGCGCTGGACCTGTCGATTACCAACCGCAAGCTCACTCCGCAGGAGGCCCAGGCCCGCCGGAGCCTGTTCGAGCCGATTCTGGGGGCCGAAAGCGCCAACCCCGGCCTGTACGCCGCCAACTCAGTCGTGAACATGGCCGATCAGCTCCGGGCCAGCCGGCTGCCGCTCATCCTCGACTGCGGCACCGACGACTTTCTGATCGACATAAACCGGGAAGTCCACCGCCGCCTCCTCTACAACCACACCCCGCACGACTACACCGAGCGGCCCGGGGCCCACACCTGGGACTACTGGCAGAACGCGCTGCCTTATCACCTGCTGTTTTTTCAAAAGCTTCTGGTGGGCAGCGGCGTGGCGGTGCAGTAGGAGCGGAGCGGCCAGCGGCCCCTGCCACGCAACGGCAGCGCGCTATTCGTCCTCGTAGTCCAGGCCCAGCAGCTGGTTTAGCGCCTGCTGCAGCTCACTGGCGGCGTGCAGCTGCCCGGCCTGCCGGCTCACCTGCAGGCCGCGGCGGTAAACCTTTTCGGCGTCTTCGGGCTTTTGTAACTGCTCCAGCAGCTTGCCGGCGTGATAGTAGGTGCCCACGTAGTCGGGGTGCTCGTCGAGCAGGGTCTGGTAGTAAGTCATGGCCCGGTGGGGCTCGGCGGCGCGGTACTCGGTGGCAATGGCGTAGATGGTGAACGGGTCGTTCGGATCATCGGCGTAGAAGCGCAGGAGTTGGGCGAGGCGCGTGGGCGTAATATCCATCGGGAGGGAGTTTTCTGTATCTTCGCCCGAAATTAGGGGCTTTCCCGTAGTTTATCTTCCATCCCAAGCAGCCGTAGATGAAGTTTCTCGTTTGCATCAGCAACGTACCCGACACGACCACCAAGATTTCCTTCACGCCCGATAACAAGGAGTTCAACAAGGCCGGAGTGCAGTTCGTGATTAATCCCTGGGACGAATACGCCCTGACCCGCGCCATTGAGCTCAAAGAAGCGCAGGGCGCCGGTACGGTCACCGTCCTCAACGTTGGCGAGGCCGACACCGAGCCCAACATCCGCAAGGCTTTGGCCATCGGGGCCGACGACGCCATCCGCGTGAATGCCGCGCCGAAAGATGCCTACTTCGTGGCCCAGCAGATTGCCGCCGTAGCCAAAGAAGGAGCCTACGACGTGATTCTGATGGGCAAGGAAAGCATCGACTACAACGGCTTCCAGGTGCACGGCATGGTGGGCGAAATGCTCGGTATCCCGACCGTAGCCCCGGCCATGAAGCTCGATATGAGCGGCACGACAGCCACGCTGGAGCGTGAAATCGAAGGCGGTAAGGAGATTGTGGAAGTAAGCGCCCCGTTTGTGGCCTCGTGCCAGCAGCCGATGTGCGAGCCCCGCATTCCGAACATGCGCGGCATCATGACGGCCCGCACCAAGCCGCTGAAAGTGGTGGAAGCCGTGGGCGAAGGGCCCCGCACCGAAGTAGCCGAGTACGCGCTGCCGCCCAAGAAGCAGGGGGTGAAGCTCATCCCGGCCGAAACCGCCGGCGACCTGATCAAGCTGCTCCGCAACGAAGCCAAGGTGATTTAATTGGTTTTTGGTTACTGGTTTTTGGTTTTTGGATGCTGTCCAACTCCCTGAAGCCAGTCTCAATCTGAGTTTCCAAAAACCAAGAACCAAAAACAAAAAACCAAGAATATGTCCGTTCTAGTAGTTGTTGAATGTGATAACGGCGAAGTAAAAAAGTCTTCGCTGGAAGTGGCTTCCTACGGCAGCCAGGTGGCCCAGATGCTCGGCACCACGGCCACGGCCGTGGCCGTGGGCGTCGCTACCGAAGCCAACCTGGCCAAGCTCGGCGAGCAGGGCATCAGCAAGGTGCTCTACGACGCTGAGCCCCGGCTGAAGGACTTCGTGAACGGCGCCTATACCAAGCTCATCGCCGCCGCTGCCGCCCAGGAAGACTCCAAGATCATCGTGCTGGCCAATTCCAACATCGGCGCTTCGGTAGGCTCGCGCCTGTCGGTGCGGCTGCAGGCCAGCTTGGCCACCAACGTGGTGGAATTGCCCAAAGCCAGCGGCAGCAGCTTCACGGTGAAGCGCGGCGCCTTCTCGGGCAAAGCCTTTGCCGACGTGGTGCTGTCCGGGGAGCGGAAAATCATTGCCGTCAAGAAAAACTCCATCGAGGCCCTGCACGAAGCCGGCAAAACGGCCCCGGTAGAAAGCTTCTCCGCCGCCCTGGCTGATACTGACTTCGCCGATGCGCCCAAGCAGGTGGTGATGCAGGACCAGGCCGGCGGCATCCTGCTGCCCGAAGCCGACAAGGTGGTTTCCGGTGGCCGCGGCATGAAAGGCCCCGAAAACTGGAGCCTCATCGAAGACCTGGCCAAGGCGCTGGGCGCGGCTACGGCCTGCTCCAAGCCCGTGTCCGACGTCGACTGGCGCCCTCACCACGAGCACGTGGGCCAGACGGGCATCACCGTGTCGCCGAACCTGTACATTGCCTGCGGTATTTCGGGCGCTATTCAGCACCTGGCCGGCGTGAACTCCAGCAAGGTGATTGTGGTCATCAACAAAGACCCCGAGGCACCGTTCTTCAAAGCAGCCGACTACGGTATCGTCGGCGACGTATTCGAGGTGCTGCCCAAGCTTACCCAGGCGGTGAAAGAGTTGGGCTAAGCAGCCCTGAGTTGGGAATCCGGAACGTGGCGTAGCCAGATTGTTCCGGATTCCCAATTTTTTTACCCGTTTCGCCCGCCGATTACGGGGCCTTTACTTTCTTTGTACGTAGGAAGGCCCTCACCGAAGTCCCAACGACCCTACCGCAGGTCCGCGGAAGCTAAGTCCCAAGACCCTTGAAAAAAATTCAGCTTGAAATCCTGGGCCTGTCGTCCAGCCAGTCGCAGTCTGGTTCTTTTGCCCTGATTCTGGGCGAGAAAACCGGCAACCGGCGTCTGCCGATCATCATTGGCATGTTCGAGGCCCAAAGTATTGCTATTCAGATCGAAAAAATCAGCCCTAACCGCCCGCTCACCCACGATTTGTTTAAGTCGTTTGCCGAGCACGTCCACGTGGCGGTGCTGGAAGTGCTGATCTCGGATCTGAAGGAAGGCGTATTTTATTCCAAGATCGTCTGCACCGACGGCGCGACCACCTTCGAGCTGGATGCCCGGCCTTCCGACGCCATTGCCATCGGCCTGCGCTTCGGCGTGCCGATTTTCACGGTGGAAAGCGTGCTCAGCGAGGCCGGCATCATCCTCAGCGACCTCGACGAGAATGCCGATGAGGACACCGACGAGGACGACGAGGACGAGGACGATGACCTGACGGCCGGCACCAAGCCCGAGCCGGCCCCCCGCGACCCCAGCGGCCAGGTGTCGCTGGATGAGCTGACCAAGATGCTGGCCCAGGCTCTGGAAAAGGAAGACTACGAGAAAGCGGCCAAAATCCGCGACGAGCTCAACAAGCGCAACGGCTAGATTCGGCCGCGGCCTGCTTCACCCGAAAGGCTGTTCCGTTGGCGGGGCAGCCTTTCCTGCTTACTTTGCCGCCATGACTACCGCCCCTTCCGACGACCACCTGCGCTTCCCCATCGGCCGGGCCGAGCTGCCCACCGGACCGCTTAGCTCAGCCGAGCGCACGGCCTACACCGAGCAGCTGGCCGCGCTGCCGGCCCAACTGCGGGCCGCCGCCCGGGAAGTGGGCGGCCAGGCCCTGCTGCAGCCCTACCGCCCGGGCGGCTGGAGCGGCCGGCAGGTGATTCACCACCTGGCCGACTCCCACCTGAACTGCTACACGCGCTACCGCCTGGCCCTGACTGAGGACAACCCCACCATCCGGCCCTACGACGAGAAAGCCTGGGCCGAGCTGCCCGACGTGGACGCAACGCCCATCACGGTGTCTTTGCTGCTGCTCGAAGCGCTGCATCAGCGCTGGACCATCCTGCTGCAGCACCTGACCGAGGCGCAGTGGCGGCGTACCTTCTACCATCCCGGCTTGGAGCGCGAGTTCACCCTGGATGAAGCCCTGGCTCTGTACGCCTGGCATGGGCGCCACCATCTGGCGCACGTTGAGAGCCTGGGCCGCCGGTAAGCGTAAGCAGTGGACCCAAAAAAGCCCTGTACAATCTTGCACAGGGCTTTTTTGGGGTCTGATTTGAGCCGCCCGCTTAGCTGTTGGCTTCTTTATCCTGCTCTTCTTTCAGGTTTTCTTCCACAATGGCGGCCAGCCCGCCCTCATTTTCGTCGTCTACCTTCTTGGCCGCGCGCACCAGGCTGCTGCTGAAGATGAATTCCTTGAGCTCGGGGACGGTGGTATTCAGGATTTCGTCCTTGTTGCCGTCCCAGAGCTTCTGGCCCTTGTGCAGGAAGATGATATGGTCGCCGATTTCTACTACCGAGTTCATGTCGTGGGTGATGACGACGGTAGTGATGCCGTACTCGTGGGTGATTTCGTGAATCAGCTCGTCAATCTTGATGCTGGTGGCCGGGTCGAGGCCGGAGTTGGGCTCGTCGCAGAACAGGTAGGTGCAGTTGGGCGCAATGGCGCGGGCAATGCCGACGCGCTTTTTCATGCCGCCCGAAATTTCGGAGGGCATCTTGGTACCGGCATTTTCCAGGCCCACGCGCTTCAGGCAAAACTCCACCCGGTCGCGGCGCTCCTCCCGGCTCATCTCGGGCGTGAGCATCTTGAGCGGGAACTCGGTGTTTTCGTACACCGTCATCGAGTCGAAGAGCGCACCGCCCTGGAACAGCATCCCGATTTTGCGGCGGATTTCCTGCTTGATGTCCACCTTGTTGTTGGTAAACACCATCCCGTCGAAAGTGATGCTGCCGATGTCGGGCTTCATCAGCCCCACAATGCACTGCAGCAGCACGCTTTTGCCGGTGCCCGAGCCGCCGAGCAGCAGGTTGCACTTGCCCGTTTCGAACGTGCAGTTGATGCCCCGCAGGACGGGGTTGCCATTGAAGGATTTCTGAATGTTATGAATCTCGATCATTTGGGGTCTTGAGGTCTTGGAACCTTGGGGTCTTGGTTGTTCGTGCCTGGCTTTTGGTTTATCGTTTCTGGCATTGAGGTCAAGGCCCAAGTCAGCCAATAACCAAAAACCAGGACCCTAAGTCCCCAAGACCCTATTATAGAAGTACGGCCGCCAGCACGTAGTCGGCCAGCAGAATGGCAATAATGGAGTTGGTCACGGCGCCGGTGCTGGCCGCGCCTACTTCCAGGGCGCCGCCTTCGGTATAGTAGCCTTTGAACGAGGAAATAGCGGATACCAGAAAGGCAAACACCACCGATTTGATCAGGGCGAAGGCAATGTTGTAAGGCACAAAATCGGTGCGGATGCCTTCCACGTATTCCTGCGCCGACATGGCGCCCGACAGCGTGCCGGCCAGGTAGCCGCCCGTGATGGACAGCACCATGGCCAGAATAACCAGCAGCGGAAACATGAGCATGGCCGCAATGATGCGCGGCAGCACCAGGTAGGAGGCCGAGTTGATACCCATCACTTCCAGCGCCGACACCTGCTCGGTGATGCGCATGGTGCCCAGCCCGCCGGCAATGCTGGAGCCGACTTTGCCCGCCAGCACGATGCTGGTGATGGTGGGGGCCAGCTCCAGAATCGTCATCTCGCGCACCATGAAGCCGATGGTGGACTTGGGAATCAGCGGATTAATCAGGTTGTAGGCAATCTGGACGCAGGTAACGGCCCCGATAAATGCCGAGACGATGGCGACGATGAACACCGAGTCGATGCCAATGAGGATGGCTTCATCGAGGGTGCGCTGCCACAGCACCGCGAACCGCTCTTTCCTGGTAAGCATGCTCTGCATGAAAATCAGGAACTCGCCGAAGGTTTTAACCATAAAAAGTAAAAGAGAAGAAAGAAAGCGGAAATTTGCGCCAGCAAGGAAGCAGGCGCAGGCCCGGTAGGCCAGCTAGCTGTCCATACGTAAAAACCTCAACCGGAAGCAAAGGAATGCAAAAATATATCGTTGTCACGGGTGGTACGAAAGGAATCGGGCGGGCCGTGGCTTTGCGGTTTGCCCAGGCGGGTTTCGGCGTGGTTACCTGCGCCCGCTCGGCCGCCGGCTTGGCCGAGCTGACCGCCGCCCTGCAGCAGCAGACGCCGGGCGTGCCGGTCCACACGCTGGCCGCCGACCTGAGCCAGGCCGCCGAGACGGCGCGCTTCGCGGCGTTTGTTCAGGGCCTGAGCGTGCCGGTAGAGGTGCTGGTCAACAACACCGGCGCCTTTATTCCCGGCCGCCTGCAGGATGAGCCCGCCGACGGCTCCCAGCTGCGCCAGATGATCGACGTAAACCTGTACAGCGCCTACGACCTGACGCGGGCCCTGCTGCCGGCCATGATTCAGCGGCGCCAGGGGCATATCTTCAACATGTGCTCCACGGCCAGCATCATGGCCTACCCCAACGGGGGCTCGTACTGCATTGCCAAGTTTGCCCTCTACGGCATGACCAAAGTACTGCGGGCCGAGCTGCAGGAGCACGGGGTGCGGGTAACGGCCATTTTGCCCGGGGCCACGCTCACCGCCAGCTGGGAAGGCGTCGATCTGCCCGCCGAGCGGTTTATCCGGCCCGAAGACGTAGCCGCTGCCGCTTTCGGAGCCTATTCCCTGTCGCCCCAGGCGGTAATTGAAGAGCTGCTGATCCGGCCCCAGCTGGGCGACATCTAGCGGCCGGCAATCCTTAATTGCCCTGCACCACTTTGCCCTTATCGGTGATCCGGACGCCGACCTGCTGGGGGTTGCCCTGGTAGTGTACCGTGCCGGTACCATCGTGCACTACGTCCAGGAAACCGGTGAAGGCCACGAAGGCGTCGCCCTCCGAATCCCGGGTCATCTTGACGTAGCACTGCTGGGTTTGCAGGCCCTGGGCGCGGAGCCGGCCGCTGCCGCCCACGGTCAGGTGGCAGTCGTCGGCGCGGCCGCGGATGCTGATGTCGCCCAGCTCGTACATGTCCAGGTTGAGGTAGTTGCTGCTGATGTCGAGGTCGTAGTCGCCGGCCCCGACGAGGTGGCAGAACAGCGTGTCGGCCCGGAAATTCCCGGCGGTGCGCACATTGCCCTGGCCCCGCAGGAACAGGTCGGTGAGCCGGGGCAGGTGCAGGGTGACTTCGCGGGGCGTGTCGTAGCGACGCACCCAGTTGCAGCGGCTGGTGTTGCGAATCGTGAGGTGGCCGTCGGCAACGGTCAGCTCCAGGTCGGACTGCAGGTTCTGGCCGGCCCGCACTTCGGCGTAGGTTTCCGCGTCCTGCACCAGCGTCACGTCCACGTTGTCGTAGGCCGTAACAATGCCGAACGGCGCCAGGGCACGGCGCTCCGTGACTACTTTGCCGGTGCTTTTTAGGCAGTCGGTTTCGTGGTCCTCGCCGCAGGCTCCGAGCAGCAGCACCATTGCCATACCGGCCCACCTGCTCAAAAGCCGCAGCAGGACGTTACCTTGCCGCTTACTAGCCATTCCAAACATCACGCATACTATGGACCTGACCGGCAAGATAGTTATTCTGACAGGCGTCAGCAAAGGCATCGGCCACGCCACGGCCGCCGCGCTGCTGGCCAAAGGCGCCATCGTGGCCGGCTGGGGCCGCACCGCGCCGGACGGGCTGGCGCACGAGCGGTTTCAGTTTATCGAGTGCGACGTGCGCAGTGAGGTTTCGGTGCAGGAAGCCTACGAGAATACGCGCCGGGAAGTGGGCCAGGAAGTCCACGTGCTCATCAACAACGCCGGCGAGGGGATTATGGGTCCCGTGGATGGCTTCGGGGCCGACGACTGGCGCACGATGTTCGATACCAACGTGCACGGCCCGTTTTACTGCTGCCGGGCGGTGCTGCCGCAGATGAAAAGGCAGCAGCTGGGCCACATCATCAACGTGGCCTCGCTGGCCGGCACCGTGGGCAATGAGAACATGGCCGGCTACTGCGCCACCAAGTTCGCCGTGCGCGGCTTTTCGGAGTCCCTGTTCAAGGAAGTGCGCGCCGACGGCATCAAAGTGACCTGCGTAAATCCGGGCTCGGTAGAAACCTACTTCAACGGCGCCACGCCGGGCGCAGCGCCCAATCCGCGTAAGCTGCAGCCCGAAGAGGTGGCCGCGACAATCCTGCACGTGCTGGAATCCCCGCCCGGCGTGCTGATATCGGAGGTAGATGTACGACCTTTGCAGCCCGGGAAATGAGTTGCCAGTGGCGGGTTGCCAGTTGCCAGTTCGTTCTGACGGCTACATTAAAAAAAACCGATAACCGGCAACCGGTAACCCACAACCGACAACTGGCAACTCATAAAATGGTCGAAATCCAGCATCTTACCAAAACCTTCGGCCCCCAGCAGGCCGTGGACGACATCAGCTTCACGGTGGGCAAGGGCGAAATCCTGGGCTTTCTGGGGCCGAACGGCGCGGGTAAGTCCACGACCATGAAGATGGCCACCGGCTACGTGCCGCCCACGGCCGGCACCGTGCTCATCGACGGCTTCGACGTGCGCACGGCCCCGCTGGAGGTGCGCCGCCGGGTGGGCTACCTGCCCGAGCACAACCCGCTCTACCTCGACATGTACGTGCACGAGTACCTCGAATTTATCGGCTCGGTGCACGGGCTGCGCGGGGCCGGGCTGCGCCAGCGCGTGGCTCAGCTGGTCGACAGGGTCGGGCTGGGGCGGGAGCAGAACAAGCTGATCGGGGCGCTGTCGAAAGGCTACCGCCAGCGCGTGGGCTTGGCCCAGGCCCTGATCCACGACCCCGGCGTGCTGATCCTGGACGAGCCCACCACCGGCCTCGACCCCAACCAGATCCAGGAAATCCGCCAGCTGATCCGGGAGCTGGGCCAGGACAAGACCGTCATCTTCAGCACCCACATTCTGCCCGAGGTCACGGCCCTGTGCAGCCGGGCCGTCATCATCAACCGCGGCCGACTGGTGGCCGACTCCCCGGTGGCCGAGCTGGGCGGCAAAGCCGCGGGGGAAACCATCATCCGCGCTGAGTTTGAGCAGCCGATTGACGTAACGCCGCTCCAGGCCCTGCCCGGTATCCGCCACGTGGAGGCCGAGGCGGGCCACACCTACCGCATCCGGGCCGCCGCCGGCACCGACCAGCGCGGGGCCATTTCGCGGCTGGCCGCCCAGCAGGGGTGGGTGCTGCTGGGTTTGCGGCAGGAAGAGCAAAGCCTGGAGCAGGTATTTCAGGAGTTGACGAAGTGAATCACCATAGTTGTCGGTCATGCTGAGCGAAGTCGAAGCATCTCGCGTGCTGACGTCAGATTAGTACTCCAACATCAGCACGCGAGATTCCTCGACTTCGCTCGGAATGACGTTCTTTTAACATCAGCATCTTAACTACATGCTTGCCATCCTTCGCAAAGAATTCAACTCCTTCCTCAACTCCCCGGTGGCCTACGTGGTCATCGGCGTGTTTCTGGTGGCCACGGGCCTGTTCGTGTGGGTGATTCCCGACAGCAGCGTGCTCGACTACGGCTACGCCGATCTGCAGACGCTGTTCAGCATGGCGCCCTGGATTTTCCTGTTTCTGATTCCGGCCCTCACCATGCGCACCTTCGCCGAGGAGAAGAAGGCCGGCACCATTGAGCTGCTGCTCACCCGCCCGCTCACCGACGGGCAGATCATCGGCGGCAAGTACCTGGCCTGCCTGCTGCTGGCCCTGCTGGCCCTGGTGCCCACGCTGCTCTACTATTACTCGGTCTACCAGCTCGGCGCGCCGGTGGGCAACATCGATTCGGCCGCGACGGTGGGCTCCTACCTGGGCCTGGCGCTGCTGGCGGCGGTGTTTGCGGCTATCGGCATCTTTGCCTCGGCCATCACCCGCGACCAGATCATTGCTTTTCTGGTGGCCGTGGTGGGCTGCTTTCTGGTGTATTCCGGCTTCGACTCGCTGGCGTCGGTCTTCGACGGCGCGCCGGCCTACTATATCGGCCAGCTTGGCATTGCCGCCCACTACCGCGACATCAGCAAGGGCCTGATCGACTCCCGCGACCTGACGTATTTCCTGTCCCTGGTGGCGGCTATGCTGCTCGGTACGAAGCTGGTGCTGCAAAGCCGGAACTGGTAACGCCTCACCCCTAGCCCAACCCCTAGCCCAACCCCTCCCCCAAAGCGAGGGGCTTTGATTACTACTCTAAAGCCCTGGTTCGTCTGGCACCCCCTCTCCCTTTGGGGAGGGGGCCGGGGGGGAGGGGTCCACGACAGAACAATGCCTGAAACCCAACCCACGCCTACCACGCCCCCCACTTCCCGCCGCCGCGACTGGCTCCGCTTCGGGGCCGTTATCGGCCTGCTGCTGATTTTTAACTTCATCGGCCAGCAGTTCTTCTTCCGTCTCGATCTGACCCAGGAAAAGCGCTACACCATGGCCCCGGCTACCCGGCAGCTGCTCGAAGAACTCAAGCAGCCCGTGACGGTGACGGTGTACCTCGACGGCGACTTTCCGCCCGCCTTCCGCCGCCTGCAGCAGTCGGTGCGCGAGACGCTGAACGAAATGCAGGTGTACGGCGGTGCCAACCTGCACTTCGTGTTTGTCGACCCGTCGGCGGCGCCCACGGAAAAGGCCCGTAACGACTACTATGCGTCCCTGTTTAAGAAAGGGCTGAAGCCAACCAACCTCGGGGCCAACGAAAACGGCAAGCGGGTGGAGAAAATTATCTTTCCCTGGGCCACGGTGGCGGCGGGCGGCAAGGAGGAGCAGGTGCTGCTGCTGCGCGGCAACCAGGCCGCCCCCTCCGACGTGCGCCTCAACCAGAGCATCGAGGGCCTCGAATACGCGCTGGCCAGCGCCATCCGCAAGCTCAGCCCCGGCCCGCGCAAGCGCATCGGCGTGCTCGAAGGCCACGGCGAGCTGAGCAACGTGGAAGCCGGCGACATCATCGGCTCTCTGCAGGAGCATTACGACGTGTTTCGCGTGGACCTGAACAAGGTGCGGGCCCAGGATCTGAGCAGCCTGAGCGCCATCATCGTGGCCAAGCCCGCCACGGCCTACTCCGAGCCCGAGAAGTTCAAGCTCGACAAGTTCATCGTGGAGGGCGGCCGCGCGCTGTTTTTTGTGGATGCCATGCGCGTCAATCTCGACAGCGCCAACCGCGGCGGCATGCTGTCCTTCCCGCTCCAGGTCGGCCTCGACGACCTGCTCTTCAAGTACGGCGTGCGCATCAACCCCGACCTGCTGCTCGACCTCAACTCCGGCGTGATTCCGCTCATCACCGGCATGAGCGGCGACAAGCCCAAGGTCGAGCCCATGCCCTGGCAGTTTTACCCGCTCATCAACAACTTCAGCCAGCACCCCATCACCCGCAACCTCGACGCGGTGTACACCAAGTTCGTCAGCAGCCTCGACACGGTGCGGGCCGTGGGCATCCGCAAGACGCCGCTGCTCTTTACCTCCCGCTACACCCGGGTGCTGCCCTCGCCCGTGCCCATCAACCTCAACGACGCCCGCCTGGAGCCCGAGCAGAGGCTCTACAAGTCCCGCTTCAAGCCCGTGGGCTACCTGCTCGAAGGGCAGTTCCGCTCGCTCTACGCCAACCGCGCCGTGCCCGGCACCACCCAGTTTCAGCCCGCGCAGTCGGCCCAGGCCCGGCCCGCGAAGGTGCTGGTGCTGTCTGATGGCGACTTTATCCGCTCGGAACTGGACGCCAAAACCGGCCGGCCCTACCGCCTGGGCTTCGACCGCCTCGCCAACACCGAGTTTGCCAACCGCGAGCTGGTGCTCAACGCCGTGGACTACATGCTCGACGAAAGCGGCCTGATTTCGGTGCGCGGCAAGCAAATCACCCTGCGCCCCCTAGATAAGCTCAAAGTCATCGAGCAGAAGCGCCGCTGGCAGCTGCTTAACCTCGGGGTGCCGCTGCTGCTGCTGGCCTTGTTCGGCGCGGTGCGGGCGTGGCGGCGCAAGCAGCGGTATGCCAAGTTTTAGAGCCTGTTAAAAATTAGCGAAGCACTATGTTGCGCGATGCCATTTTCTGCATCTAATGACAATTTTGAAGTAGAGCGCTTACTTGGCTGGCTACGAGAAATGCTGTTTTTACCCTGTTTAAGCGAGGTGAACATTCGAAAATTCTAATTTTTAACAGGCTCTAAGATCGTCTGCTTGTTCATCGGAAGGCGGTTTGCCTGTTCAGACAAGATAAGGACTTTGACGCCTTATTGGTGCCCTTCCTCCCCCAGCTCCCCCAGCACCTCGGCCTCCCGCTCCAGTCCGGCGATGCGCGCTGTCAGCAGCTTCTGCGGCCCGGTCCCGCAGTCGTCGAGCAGGGTACTTACGGCTTCGGCCTCAAACAGGGCCAGCCAGCTTTCTTCCAGCGCGGGGTTGCGGATGGGGCCGGTCCAGGCGCGCAGGGCGGGCAGGGCTTTCAGGCGGGCCTCGTAGGGGGCGGCCCGCGCCTGCATCAGCTTCAGCTTGTAGCGCAGATTACGCAGGTGGTGCTGGCAGTAATCGAGGCGGGCCAGCAGAGGCTCCGGGTCGGGAGCGGGTGGGGGCAGGGGCGGCGGGGCGGGGCGGGTCTGCCCAGTTGCGTCGAGCACCCGGCCCAGGCGGGCAAAAGAGAGGCGGCCTTCCTGCAGGGCAGCGCTGTGCGGCAGGGACCGATGGCCCTGCTCGGCCAGCGTCACGCTCACGCGGCTCATGCCCAGCCAGTCGGCCATTCGTTCCTGGGTTAGCCCAAGTTGGGTGCGGATGGAATCAGCCATGCGGTAGAAAACAACGTGAAAAAAGACTTGTAACAATTTTCGTTGTAACAATATAGATTGTTACAACGAAAATTGTTACAAGTCTGGCCAGTTGCTAGTACCGAATCTCGTTTTCCGTTACGAAGGTGGCCAGCAGCTCGTGGAGGGAAATGTTCTCGTTGTCGGAGTAGGTAGTCAGGTAGCCGGGGCGGGTGGGGTTGAGGTAGCCGTTTAGGTGCTCAAAGTCTTGCGGGTCGACGGTTTTGAAGCCCATGCTCCACTGCGAGAAGTTGCGCCGGGCAATGGGCCCGTCGGAAAGCTTGACCAGCCGGATGTGGCGGTAGTCCCGCTCGATGTGCCCGAAGATGTAGCGCACTTCCTCCTCGGTGCCTTCCAGCACCTGCATAATGTTGCCGTGGCTGTAGAGCAGCACCCCGGTCAGCTCGTGGGCCATGTTCCAGGCGCGGGACTGCCGCAGAATGGATTCCAGGTCCTGGTCGCTGAAGGGGGCGGTGGCAGAGCTCTGGTAGACCAGATGGTAGAGGGAAGGGGCGGGCATCAGCGGACGGGCATCGGGAGTAAGGACTCAAATAAAGCGGTTTTGGCCCCGCGTACAATAGCGGAGTTTAATTTATTCGGCGTTTTGTCGAATCAGGTTGCGGGTTTCCGCTACTTTGCCCCGGCTAGGGCCGGCCGACGGCTTGCCATTGCGGCCCCTGGGGCGCTAGAAAACCCCGCGGCGGTTCCCTATCTTTGTCCTCTTCCCCAAACGCCCGAAACCCTCCGCCCCTATGAAGTTTATCGTCTCGTCTTCCGCCCTGCTCAAGCAGCTCCAGAGCATCAACGGCGTGGTCACGAACAATCCCGTGGTGCCGATTCTGGAGAACTTTCTCTTCGAAATCGAGGACGGCAAGCTGACGATTACGGCCTCCGACCTGGAAACCAGCATGATTACGGAGCTGCCTGTGGAAGCCCGCGAGAGTGGCCGCATTGCCGCCCCGGCCCGCATCCTGCTCGACACGCTCAAGAACCTGCCCGACCAGCCCGTGACCTTCACCCTGGACGAGGAAACCTACACCATCGAAATCAGCTCCTCCAACGGCCGCTACAAGCTTGCCGGCGAGAATGCCACCGACTTCCCCCGCGTGCCCGTGGTGAAAGGCTCGGCCCCGATTGAGATGCCGTCGTCGTCGCTTTCCCGGGCTATCAACAAGACCATCTTCGCCGTCAGCACCGACGAGCTGCGCCCGGCCATGACCGGCATCCTGGTGCAGCTGGCCGACAACCAGGTGACGTTCGTGGCCACCGACGGCCACCGCCTGCTGCGCTACCGCCGCTCCGACGTGGGCGCCGGGCAGACCGCCAACCTCATTATTCCGCGCAAGGCCTTCAACCTGCTCAAAAGCGCGCTGCCCTCCGAGGCGACCACCGTGCGCGTGGAGTTCAACAACTCCAACGCCTTTTTTAGCTTCAACCAGATGCGCCTCGTGTGCCGCCTGATCGACGAGCGGTACCCCGACTACGAAAACGTTATTCCGGTCAGCAACCCCAACAAGCTCATCATCAGCCGCGCCGACTTCCTGAACTCGGTGAAGCGCATCTCGATCTATTCGAACAAGACCACCCACCAGGTGCGCCTGCGCCTGGCCGGCTCCGAGCTGACCATTTCGGCCGAAGACCTCGACTTCAGCAACGAAGCCAACGAGAAGCTGCCCTGCCAGTACGACGGCGAGGACATGGAAATCGGCTTCAACGCCCGCTTCCTGGCCGAGATGCTGTCCAACATCGACTCCGAGGAAATCACCCTGGAGCTGAGCACCCCCAACCGCGCCGGCCTGCTCATGCCCACCACCCCCGACGACAACGAAAGCATCCTGATGCTGGTGATGCCGGTGATGCTCAACAACTACGTGTAGCGGCGGTTACGCGGCCTGAACAAACCAAGTTTGAACGTCATGCAGAGCGCAGCGAAGCATCTCGCGTGCTGATGTTGGATTACTAATCCAACGGCTTCACGCAAGATGCTTCGCTAACGCTCTGCATGACGTTCTTTTATACTCTTTTCGCCTCATGAAAAAATCCGAAATCCGCTTCAGCATTGCCCTCGACGACCAGAAGGTACCCGAGGCCATCAGCTGGCAGGCCACCGATGCGGGCCCCGATATCCACTTTGCCAAAGCCATCAACATTGCCCTCTGGGACCGGGACCAGGCCGGTACGATGAAAATCGACCTCTGGACCAAGGACATGCCCGTCGACGAGATGAAGCACTTCTACGTCGATACCATCGGGGCCATGGCCGAGAGCCTGCACACCGCCACCTCCGACATGGTGATGGTGAAGAAGATGCGCGACCTGTGCACCGAACTGATGAACCACCTCAACGAGGAAGCCGCGAAAGGCGGCAGCAACTAGCCCCCCAACCAGCCGGCCGGAACATAAAAAAAGCCCCACTGAATCACTTCAGCGGGGCTTTTTGCTAGGCTAGTGGCGCGACTAGCGGCCTCGGACGTTGGTGGAGCGGGTGGCGGGCGCCGGGGTACTGGCCGGCCCGATGGTTGCGCCCTTGCTGCTGGCCGGCAGCGGGTTCTGCACCGAGTTAACGAAGCTGGTGTTCACGGCGCGGGCCGCAAAGTCCTTGTCGAACCGGTAAAAATCCGAGCGGGAATCGTAGTAGTCGCTGTACTGGTCGGTGGAAAGCACGGCGCGCAGCTCCTGGTCGCGCTCCTTGCAGACGAGTCCGCACTGCTCGTCGATCAGCTTGGCGTTGCCGGCGTTGCGCCGCTCGATAGCGGCCATCTTGGCTACTTTGTCCTCGTTGATGGCGCGGAGCTTGGTGCTCTGGTAGCCATTGAGGCGCAGGTCGCGGGCCATCTGGTCGGAGAGGCGCTTGGCGCGGGCCTGCACGTCGGACGAGAGGCGGGGAGAGCTCTGGGTTTTATCCTGGGGCTGAACCAGCGAAGGCTGCGCCTGCGCGCCGAGGGTAGTGGCCAGGAGCAGCGCGCCGATAGCAAGTGACTTTCTCATGATATAGAAACGTTAGCTTGACAGTTCCGTGAAAGCCCGGGCAGGCAGTGCGAAAGCACTAAACCAAGGCTGGTATGGCTTTACTAACGAAAAACTGTGCCAGGGAGTTCGGGTGAGTTTTGCCGGAGCCACCAGTCTAACGCCCGACCAAGGGCAGTCATTACGCGCACCGTACAGCAAGCCATTCTGAACAGTGCCCCTAGCCGCGCACTGCCGAAAAGCCCCGGCGGATGCTTCCACAACGGCTTTCTGCCTTGAGGCCTCCTGTCTGTTTCAGCTGACGGCTGGCTGCCCGGTCGTCGCAACGACAGGTTTGCGGCCGGCCCAATGACAAGGTTTTATTCCTTTACCACTCGTTTTTCCACATCATCGACTCGACTGGCTTATCGGTGCGGACGTTGTACTTGGCGTTGGCCTTGCGGTTGTAGAACGTCTGCACGTCGCCCTGGACGGCGAAGTAGATAAGCTGCCCGATGGGCATGCCCGGGTAGACGCGCACGGGCTGGGTGACGGAAATCTCCAGGGTCCAGGTGTTGCAGAAGCCCACGTCGCCCTTGCCGGCGGTAGCGTGAATGTCGATACCCAGCCGGCCCACGCTGGACTTGCCTTCCAGAAACGGCACCTGGGCGTGGCTTTCGGTGTATTCTTCCGTCACGCCGAGGTAGAGCACGCCGGGCTGGAGCACGAAGCCTTCTTCCCGGGGCATCTCAAATACGTCGATTTCGTTGTGCCTGCGCGCGTCCAGCACGGCGTCGCGGTAGGTAGCCAGGTAGCGGCCCAGGTGCACGTCGTAGGAGTTGGTGCCGAGGCAGCTGGGGTCGTAGGGCTCGATGACGATGTTGCCCCGCTGGATTTCGGCGAGAATCTGCTGGTCGGTCAGAATCATGGGTGGGGTAATTACTAATTAAGAATTACTGATTAAGAATTTTCAGTAATGGCGCTTACTGCTGTTACAGACCAGAAATGGGCATTAGCAGCAACTAATTGCTCATTACTGATTCTTAATTAATTCGCTTCCTCATCCTCGTACCGGTCTTCGGGCAAAGCCCCGGCAACAGGGCGCTTGGGCCGGACGATATCGGGGCGCTGCTCCTCCAGCTCTTCGGCCAGCCCGTCGAGGCGGGCGCGCAGGTCGGGCAGCACGTTCAGGATGACGTGGGCCAGCAGCAGGGTGCTGGCTGCGGCCAGCAGCAGCGTCAGGTAGTCGAGCCAGTCGTGGCGGCTGGCCTCCGCGCCGCGCTGGGCGGGGCCGGTGATGGTGGTAGTTCCCGTGACCTGGGCTTCGGGCTGGGGCGCGGGGTCTTCGATGGGGGCCGTAACGGGGGGCTCGGCGCCGGCATCGGCGGGGGGCACGGCGGCGCCGTCGGCCGCCAGATCATCGGGCGCGGGGTCTTCCGAGGCATTGAACTGGGCGGCCGCCTGCTTGATGACGCGCTCCTCGGCCCGGATCAGCGCCACCCGCTCGTCGCGGGGCAGGTTGCGGATGAAGAACTCGAAGTTCTTATCGAGCAGCACGCTGCGAAGCTGCCTCTCGAATTCTACCAGGTCGGTGCGGCCCTTGCCGAAGCGGCTTTTGAAGCGCTCCGAGGCGTCGTTGTAATTCTGAAACAGCTTTTTCAGGTCCGTGTTGGCCCCAAAGCCGTCGAACTGCTTGCGGGCCTGGTGGGAGCGAAGCGAAACGGGAAACTTGTTGCGGGTAAACGACTTGTCGTACACCGTTTCCATCGTCCGGAAGTTGAGCTCATCCACCGTACGGTCAAACAGGCGCTTGTTGGCCGCCGCCGGGGCTTCCGTCTGGGCATAGCAAGGAGCCAGGCAAATAACGTACAGCAGGAAAATTGCCGGGAATAAGAGGCGAAGTCGGGACATGGCAGCAGTACAGTTTGGCCGCAAAGGTAACCGCTTGCCGCTGTGGTTCGGAAACCGGGCGAAAAAACTGTTTTCGGCCGGTAGTCCCGCGGGTCTTGCTTGTCATCCGGAGCCAGGCGCCGGATGACAAGCTAACAACCAAAAACCACTCCCCAAAAACCAAATCCTACAGCCCGTGGGCCTCGCGCATGGACTCCCGGCAGGCCGTCAGGTACACGTCCGCCAGCTCATCGGTTATGGCCGTGGACACGAACAGCGCCTCGTACTGCGCCGGGGCCAGG
Source organism: Hymenobacter algoricola (assembly GCF_039539525.1). Lineage (NCBI taxonomy): Bacteria > Pseudomonadati > Bacteroidota > Cytophagia > Cytophagales > Hymenobacteraceae > Hymenobacter > Hymenobacter algoricola. The sequence goes on from NZ_BAABDH010000021.1 coordinate 163,021, forward strand.
TAGATGCCGCGGTGGAGCATGGCGCGGAAGTAGCGGCCGAAGGCTTCGGTGTCGGAAGTCTTGGCGTCTTCCAGGTTCACCACCGGCTGGCTGGTAAAGAACACGCTGAACATGGAGCCCACCTGGTTGACGGTGTAGTGCAGGCGCAGCTCGGCGGCAATCTGGCGGGTGCCGTCGGCAATGCGGGTGGTGATGCGGTTGAGCTCGTCGTACAGCTCGGGGTGCTCCTGCAGGTAGGTGAGCTGGGCAATGCCGGCGGCGGTGGCAATGGGGTTGCCGGAGAGCGTGCCGGCCTGGTAGACTTTGCCGGCCGGGGCCACGCAGTCCATAATGTCCTGGCGGCCGCCGTAGGCCCCTACGGGCATGCCGCCGCCGATGATTTTGCCCAGCGTGGTCATGTCGGGGGTGATGCCGAACAGCTCCTGGGCGCCGCCGCGGGCCAGGCGGAAGCCGGTCATCACCTCGTCGAAAATCAGCACGATGCCGTGCGCGGTGCATAGCTCGCGCAGGCCCTGCAGGTAGCCTTCGGCCGGGGCCACGAGGCCCATGTTGCCCACGACGGGCTCCAGAATCAGGGCCGCAATCTGGCTCTGGTTGGCTTCGACGGCCTGCCGGGTGGCTTCCAGGTCGTTGTAAGGCACCGTGATGGTGTCGCGGGCCACGCCTTCGGTAACGCCGGGCGAATCGGGGGTGCCCAGGGTGAGGGCGCCGCTGCCGGCGGCAATGAGGAAGGAGTCGCCGTGGCCGTGGTAGCAGCCCTCAAACTTGAGGATCTTGTCGCGCCCGGTGTAGCCCCGCGCCACCCGAATGGCCGACATGGTGGCCTCGGTGCCCGAATTTACCAGCCGCACTTTCTCGATGCTGGGCACCATCTTCTTAATCAGCTCGGCCATTTCCACTTCCCGGCGCGTGGGCGCCCCAAACGACAGCGAAGCCGGAATAGCGGCCTGCACGGCCTCCAGCACCATATCCGGCGCGTGGCCCAGAATCATCGGGCCCCAGGAGTTGATGAAGTCGAGGTAGCGGTTGCCGTCCACGTCGGTCAGCCACGCGCCCTTAGCCGACTGCATGAAGATGGGGTGGCCGCCCACGGCGCGGAAGGCCCGCACCGGCGAGTTGACGCCGCCGGGAATGTGGTTTTTGGCGCGGGTAAACAGCGCGTCGGAAGTAGGGAAGAGGAGTTCGGGAGAAACAGCAGACATAGAAAGAGAGGGATGTAGCGCGCCGCATGCGCGGGGCGGACCATGGGAATGATACTCGAAAATACCGGGTGGCCGGGCTGCACGCCGGCAGCCGGCACCGGCCGGGCCGCTACCGGATGCCCACCGGGTTCAGCACTTCCACCTCCAGCCGTTCGAGCTTGGTAAAGGGCACGTACTGGTTGTCGTGGGCGCCGCCGGGGTAGCCGACGCCCTGGAATACACTACCCGAAACCGCGCCGGAGGCCGCCAGGTTTTGCTGAAATGCCGGGCCGTGCTGGTGGAGCTGGGAGCCAAAGTAATACAGCAGCTCGAAGCCGGTGAAGGCAAACACCGACGGTGGCAGGTTCTGGCGCTGCAGATACAGCTGGCGGAAGCGGCGCACGCCGGGCAGCGTCTTGTCGAGGTACTTGGGCTGGATGAAATACACGTCGCGGGCGTCGAGCTGGCCGAGGCTGAGACGGGCATTATCCAACCAGGAAGCATAGGTGAGCAGGGGCACCCGCACGCCCTGCGCCTGGAGCACGCCCAGGGTGTAGGGCCCGATCTTGCGGGCGTCGGAAGCTACCACAAGGTGGCCGACGGACTTTAAGTCGAGGCCCGCGAAGCCGGCGGCCAGGGATTCGTCCACGTCGGAGTTGATGCGGCGTAGGGCCAGCACCTTGCCGCCCAGCGTTTCGTAGGCCGTCTTGTAGGCCTGGGCGAAGGCCGCCTCGTCCTTGGTGTCTTCGTACAGAACCACGGCGGTGCGGGCCGTAAACTGGCTGAAGGCAAGCTGGGCCGCCTGCCGGGCCTGGGTGGCCGAGCTGGGCTCAAACAGGTAGTGCCAGCCATTATCCAGCACCAGGTCCCCGTCCTGCGACAACGGATTGACGCAGATAATCTGGTGCTGCTGGGCGTAGCGGGCCAGCAGCTTGCTGCCCGACTTGTACACCGGCCCGATGATCAGATCCATGCCGGCCAGCTCGGGTAGCGCCAGCACCTGCTTGAGCTGGAGCGTGTCGGCCCCGGTGTCGTAGGAAAACAGCTGCACGGGGCGGCCTTCCCGCTGCAGGGAGTCCTGGGCCAGGCGCAGGCCGGCGTAGAGGTCCGTTACAAACTGGTTTTTGCGGATTTTCTCCCAGCTCGGGTCGTTGAACTCGAAGGGCAGGAGCACGGCCACGTTGTAGCTGCTCTTTTTGGCGGGCCGCGGCCGCGGGGTGTAGCGGCTACGGTCGAGGCTGAGCTGGGTGATCAGCTGGTCGAGGGTGACTTTGTCGGCTTCGGTGTACCAGCCGCCGGTGGCGAGCTTGTCGGCGTAGGCCCGGCCCAGGGCGGCATCCTGGGGGTAGGTCTGCAGCAGCTTCTGGAATACCAGCTTGTCCTTGATGCGCGGCGCGTACTGGGCCTTCATGTTTTCGCGCTCCGTCATGAGCTGGCCGGCGGGCAGCTGGCTGAGCATCTGGAGGGCATTTTCGGGCTCACTCAGTTCGAAGGATACCTGAGCCTGCAGAAAAAATGCGTCGGCCAGGCCGGGCCAGGTGGCGTACTCGGTACGCAGCAGGTTCAGCATCTGCTCAGCCTCGGCCCATTTTTTAGCCCGCGTGGCGGCAATGCTGTACAGGTAGGCCGCTTCTGGCGCCCGCGCAAAGCGGGCTTTGGGCTGGGCAATGGGCTCCAGCTCCTGCATGGCCAACTCGTAGCGCGTCTGGCCGATCAGGGTTTTGCCGTTCTGGTAGCGGGTGTTCGGGTCGGCCCCGCCCAGGTTGGCCGGCAGGGGCGGACCGGTGGGCTTGGGCGCCGCCGGTTTGGGCGTCGCTGCCGTAGCCGGCCCGGCGGTTCGGGCGGGGGCTGCGGCGCCGGCCGGTTTGGGCGCCGCCGAGGGTTTCGCGGCGGGCTGGCCGGTCGGAGTCGGGCGGGCGGACGTCGTCGGGGCTTTGGGTGAAGCTGTTTTCGGTGCTGCCGCAGCTGGCCGCGGCAGGGCCTTGGTGGCAGGACGGGAAGCAGGCTGCTGGGCGAAGCCGGGCAGCGCCAGCGGAGAGCTGGTGAGCAGGCACAGCAGCAGGGGCACGCGGGTAAGCCTCATTGGGGCGGTCCGGATTAGTGGGAGCGGGGCAAGATGCGGAAAAGGCGGCAAGCCGGATTCCGGGCAGGCAAAGGTACGCAGGAACGGTGGGTAAGACCGGGCCAGTGCATTCTGCGCCGGCGGCCTTCGCGGCCCGCGCAAAATTTCCGTACTTCGCTTTCCGCACCCCTGCTGCCTTATGCCTGCTTCCCCGCCGCTGCTTTCCTTCGACTACATGCGCCAGCGGCTGGGGCTGCTGCTGCTGTTTGGGGCTTCCATGGCCGCGAGCGTGGCGCTGCTGGCGGGCCGCATCTACCTCACGCACCAGCTCACCTACGTTTTCCTGCTCTGGAACCTGTTTCTGGCCGTGGTGCCTTTCGGAATGAGTACCATGCTGAGCCTGGCGGCCGGACCGGTGCGACGCCGGGTTTTGCTGCCCGCTACGGGCGTGTGGCTGGTCTTCTTTCCCAACGCGCCCTACCTCATCACCGATTTCTTTCACCTGTACACCTGGCCCGCGGTGCCCGGGTGGTACGATCTGGTCCTGATTCTGTCCTTCGCCTGGAACGGGCTGATGCTGGGCTTCTGCTCGTTGCAGGAAATGCAGCGCCTGTATGCCCGCGCCTTCGGCCGGGGCGGGGGCTGGGTATTCGTGGTGGTGGCGCTGCTGCTGGGGAGCCTGGGCGTGTATTTCGGGCGGTTCCTGCGCTACAACAGCTGGAACGTGGTATCGAATCCGCTGGCGCTGGGGCAGGATCTGCTGGAGCGGTTCCTTCATCCATTTGCCTATCCGGGCACTTACGGCGCCACGCTGCTGCTCACCGCGCTGCTGCTGCTGGGCTACCTGCTGGTGCGGCAGCTGGGGCATGCTGCCACGGAGCAGCGGTAAGCCGTGGCGCAGGTGCGCTATGCTACCGGGTGCTCAGACCGAAGAGCAGTCCCAGCAGCAGCAGCGTGCTGCCGCCCACAATCCCAAACAGCACCCACCGCAGGGCGTAGCTCACGGCGCCGGTTCCTTCTTTACGCTGCAAACCCGGCCAGGATATCCACAAGAGTTGTTCCCAAATAGCATTTTTGGGCATGCTAGATGTGAATACGATTACAGACGACCGCCAAATGCGGGCGTTGACGGGCTTGGATTTGGAAGCGTTTTGTG
>NZ_BAABDH010000022.1:0-98677 GCF_039539525.1 Hymenobacter algoricola
ATGTGAATTTCGCTTCAACCATCGCTACGAAAACGTGTATAAAGTCTTGCTCAAAGAACTTCGCCAACGGCCCCTCTAAGCTCGATTTGCTTCCTAAGCCCCAAAGGAAGTAACCCTGGACGAGGTGGCCCGGCGCCGGGGCGTGGAAATCATCCTCGACAACGGCCGCAGCTTTGAGCTCAAGCGCACCTACCGCATCGAGGACCAGGAAGAAGCCGGCGGGGCGCTGATGGCCGAGCTGTTTACCCGCCAGTACCTGACCAACGACCGGGTGCTGTGCTGGCTGCGCGTGTACAACACCCACCGCCAGGCCGACAGCTACCTCTACCTCAAGGAAAACGACCAGCCCAAGTACATTACCAACTTCAACATCTCGCCCAAAACCAGCATCAGCACGGTGCAGGTGCGCCACCGCGGCGGCGACTGGACCGGCAGCCTGGCCGTGAACCCGGGCGAAACCGTGGACGTGCGCCTCGAGGGCGAATCGCTGCAGAAGGCGCGCTTTCACTTCGAGGACCTGGCCGTGGTGCCTTCCGACTCCTCAGTGCGCACCGAGGCGGCCGTGGTGTACCGCGTGCAGGTGCCGCTGACCATCGACAAGCGGCGCATCACCATTTTCAACGCCGGGCAGCCCACGGGCTTCGCCCTGACCGTCAGGGAATTTCAGCGCCCCCACCCGCTCGACTTCGTGGCCGTCAACTTCGGCGAGGGGCCGCGGGTGCTCAACCGGCTGAACGGGCCGGTGCTTTACAGCCGCGTCATCTCCGACGTGGTGTTCAGCTTCAACCCCAACGGCATCGACACCGAAACCCAGCTCTACGGCAAGCAGTACCTCACCTTCGACATCCGCACCCAGAACGCCAAGGGCGAGCTGCTGGAGCTGCGCACCCTCGACAACGTGGTCGTCTGCCCCGGCGACAACTCGGTGCGGGCCGCCTTCTACCAGGACAAGCTCTGCCAGGTGGGCAGCCTGAGCCTCAACAACGTGCTCAACGCCCGCAAAACCTACGACCTGGACGACTGGAGCACCATCATCATCACCGTGCGGCACACCCCGAGCCAATATTCTGACCCGGGCTTCACCCAGAAGCTGGAGCTGGTGCTCAAGCGCCGCCTCAAGTTCGACATCGACGTGAGCTTCCCCGGCGGCCTGCTCACCAAGTACCGGGGCGAGTCGAGCTACACGTCCTTCGGCGGCATTTCCCTGGCCATGCTGGGGCAGCTGAGCTTTTACCACCCCGAAAAAATCAACCGCCTGCGGCCCTACAAGGTCGGGGCGGGCTTCGTGGCCCTGAACGCCTTCGATCTGAGCAAGGGCGGCAACCGCGACCTGGGCATCGTGGTGCTGGGCTCGGTGTACCCCACCCGGCGCGAGGCCAAGCTCACGTTTCCGCTCTACCTGGGCGGCGGCTACCTGCTGTCCACGCGCCGGCCGTTCTTTCTGCTCGGCCCCGGCATCGGCCTGCGGCTCTAGCCGCTGGTACTACGCCGGGGCCAGCGGCTAGCTTATGGTCAGCTCGATGGTGACGATGGTGCCGCGGCCCGCCCGCGACTCAATGATCAGCTCGCCGCCCAGCAGGTCGATGCGGTTGTGAATGCCGGCCAGCCCGATGCCCTTGGGCGGCGCGCCCTCCTGGCCGGTCCCGATGCCGACGCCGTTGTCCTCGACGGAAATGTGGACGTGCCGGCCCTCGTGCACCACGTGAATGAAGGCCTCACTGGCCTGGGCGTGCCGGATGATGTTGTTGAGCAGCTCCTGCACCACCCGGTACAGGGCAATTTCCACCGGCCGGGGCCGGGGCCTGTCCAGCCCCACCAGGTTGAGGTGAATGCGCAGGTTGTGCTTGGGAATCCGCTTGCCCAGCTCCTCCAGGGCTATTTTCAGGCCGAAATCCTCCAGGATGCCCGGCGTCAGCTCGAAGGAAATGGTGCGGGTAGCGCGGATGGCGTCTTCGAGCAGGCTCAGCGTATTGCGGCGGTAAGGCGCGTCGGGGGCGCGGTTTTCCAGGTTGAGCTTGGCCGCGTACAGCAGCTGGCCCACGCCGTTGTGCAGGGCTTCGGCAATGCGCTTGCGCTCCTCCTCCTGGGTGGCCAGAATGGCCGACAGCACCTCCTGCTGCTGGCGCAGCTTCAGGCGGGTGGCTTCCTCGGCCAGCTGCACCCGCTCGGTCACGTCGCGGATCAGCACCAGGCCGCCCTTCACCTGGTTGTCGGGGCCCAGCAGCGGCACCAGGTGAGACTCGTAGTGGCCGGGCTGGGTATGAAAAGGCATGTTGTAGCGGGTGAGGCGCTTGCCCTTGAGCACCTGCCGGATGGCCTGCTCCTGGGGCTTGTCCTGCCACTCGGGAAATACGGCGAACAGGTTCTGACCCAGCAGCTCGGCTTCCAGGCGGCCGGTGCGGCGCTCCAGCACCCGGTTCCAGGCCAGGAAGCAGCCGTGCTGGTCGAAGGCCATAATCCCGTCCACGCTGTTGTCGAGCAGGCTTTCGTTGAACTCCTTTTCCCGGCGCAGCTGCTGCTTCTGCTCTTCCAGCGGGGTCACGTCGATGGCCAGCAGCATGGTTTGCCGGCGCTCCTGGTCGAAGTAGGCGTAGCTGTGGAAGTGGTAGTGCCGGCCCTGGCAGTCGACTTCGTTGTCGAACTCGACCCGCTCGCCGGCCTGCAGCCGGGCTATTTCTTCGGCCGGGGCCGGAAACAGGTCCAGCGCCTTCAGGCCCGGCAGGGATTCGTTGGCCAGGCCCAGGTTGTGCAGCCCCTGCCCCAGGGCTTCGAGGTAGCGGCCCTCCGCGTCGAGGCGGGCCAGCACCACGGGCATGGCTTCGAGCATACGCTGGGTGAGCAGGCTCTGGTAGCGGAGCGCCTGCTGGGTTTCGTGCTGCGCCGTCACGTCCATCACAATGCCGGCAAAGCCCTGCACCTGCCCCGCGCCGTCGACTACCACCCGTCCCGCCGCCGAAATATGGTGCACTGAGCGGTCGGGCCAGATGATGCGGTACTGCAGCGCCAGCGGCTCCCGCGAGGCCACGGCGGCCTGGAGGGCGGCCTGCACGGCCGGCGCGTCGGCCGGATGCAGGCGGCGGAGCACCGCCGCGGTTGGTACCGCCGCCTGCCGGGCAAAGCCGAAGGCAGCCTGGGCCCGCTCGTCCCACTGCACCTGGTCGGTGCTTTGGTACCAGGCAAAGGTGCCGGTGCCCGAGCCAGGCAGGGCCAGGCTGAGCTGCTCCTTGCTGGTGCGCAGCTGCTCAGCCGCGTGCTTGGCGGCCGTAATATCGCGCCACACGATGTGCAGCAGGGGCTGGCCGCTCACGGTGATGGGCGTAATAACCGACTCCACCCAGGCCACTTCCCCCGTCAGGCGCTGCAGGGTGAACTCAGCGCGCCGGGAGCCGTGCCGCAGCGCTTCGGCCACGCCCAGGGCAAAAACGTCGGCCCGGGGCTGCCCGTTGAGCAGGGGCGTGGCATGTTCCCAGGGCGGAAAGCCCACCAGCTGGCTTTTGCACCGGGCGCCGAGCAGCTGCAGGGCCCGGGGGTTGCAGTCGATGACCACGTTGCTCTGCACCAGGATGATGGCGTCGCTGGTTTGCTCAAACAGCTGCCGGAAGCGGGCCTCACTGGCGGCCAGCTCCTGCAGGGCCGCTTGCCGGGCACTCACGTCGATAATGGCCAGCCGGCACTGGGGCTCGTGCTGGCCGTAGCCATCCGGAACCTGCACGGCGACGCCCTCGAGCTGGGCAAAAAAGCTGGTGCCATCGTCGCGCAGCATGGCCAGCTCGCAGCTCTGGCGGAACTCGGCCCGCAACACCTGCGCCAGGAAGTCGGCGAACCGGGGCCGGTCGGCCGGGGCGACGAACAGCGGGAAGCGGCGGCCGGTGAGGCGCTGGCGCACGCTGCCCAGCAGCTGGCTGCCGCGCAGGTTGAGCTGCCGGATCAGGCCGTGGGCGCTGAGGGTGAAGTAGCCGGCCGGAGCAAAGTCGTACAGATCAAGGTACTGGGCACGCACGGCCTCGGCTTCGGCCTGGGCCAGCAGCAGCTCCTCATTCTGCATTTCCAGCTCAATCTGGTGAACCTGCAGCTCCTGCACCAGCCGCTGCACTTCCTCCGGGCTTTTGTCGGCGGTGATCTGCGTGACGAGCCGCCGCCGCTCCTCGGCGCGGGCGCGCAAGGCGCGCAGACCTTCGTGGGGGGGTTGGGAAGCAGAAAAATCCGGCGTGTTCATCTCGACCAGGTGCAAGTGGGGCCCGCCTGTCAGCGGCGGCTAAGGTCCGTTATTCCCAGCAGGATGTGGCTGGTCTGCAAGCCTTCGCGGCGGATACGGCGGCCGTAGAGCACCACGCGCCGGCGCCCGACCCCGGTGAAGTCGGCCTCCACCGTCACCTCGTCGAAGGTGCTGGCCTCGGTGCTGAGCAGGGCCTGCAGGCGGCGGTCGAGGCCCACGCTTTTCCAGGCGCCCCCCGAAAGGTCGGTCAGCAGCAGCCCCCGGGTTCCCTCGGCTTCCAGCCCGAAGGCCTCGGCAAACGAGCGGCTGATGGTGAGCACCCGCAGCTCCTCATCGAGTACCACCAGCGGCTCGCGCACGGTTTCCACAATGCTTTCGGCAAAGCGGCGGCTGGCCTGCAGCTGCTCTTCGAGGTGCTTGAGCCCCGAAATGTCGGTGAAGGTGATGACGGCCCCGCTGATGTAGTTGTCGAGGGTGCGGTAGGGCAGAATGCGCATCACGTACCACTCGCCGCCGATCGTCTGAATGTTGACCTCCAGGCTCACGAGCCGGTCGAGCACCTGCTGCACGTCGGCGGCCAGGTTTTCGTGGCGCAGGTTGCTGGCAAAGTGGTCGATGGGGCGGCCCACATCCGAGGGCAGCAGCTTGATGATGCCCGCCACGGGCGGGGTAAAGCGCTTTATCACCAGGTCGTTGCCGAGGAAGATGGTGGCAATTTCGGTGGCATCGAGCAGGTTTTTCATGTCGTTGGCCGCCTGGCTGAGCTCCTCGGTCTTGCTCAGGTACTGCGTGTTGAGCGTCATGAGCTCCTCGTTGAGGCTCTGCATTTCCTCCTTGTTGGTCATGGCCTCCTCGTTGGTGCTCTGCAGCTCCTCGTTGGCGCTCTGCAGCTCCTCATTGGTGCTTTTCAGCTCTTCCAGGCTGCTTTCCATTTCCTCAATGGTCGTCTGCAGGCGGTGCTTGGTGTACTGCAGCTCCTTGTTGAGGGTGCCCGCCACAGTGTCGGAGTCGGCGGCCGCCGCGCCGGCCGCCGGCCGGCCCTGGCGCACCTTGCGGGGCGTGGGCATGTCTTCGAAAGCTACCAGCAGCAGGCCCCGCAGGGTTTCGGGCTCCGGCAGGTAGCGCACCGACAGGCGCAGCAGCTGGTGGCCGGCGTCGGTTTTTACCCGCACGTTGTGCACCACCACGTCCTGGCACTCGAGGGTAGCCCGGTGCACGGCCCCGCTGATTTCGAAGTTAAGCTCTTCGCGGGCCATTTCGAAGATGTTCATGGCGCCCATGCCCGGGGCGGGCTCCAGGTAGCGCCCCGTACGGCCGTGGATGTAGAGAATATCGCCTTTGGCGTTGATGACAACGGCGGGCGGGCTGAAGGCTTGGAGCAGCGCCTGCTGCACCAGGGCGGCAAAAGGGCCTTCTTTACGGAGCGAGGGGGAAGTCATGGGGCCGGTAGTGCTGGCCGGCTGGGCAGCGCGCCGGGCCAGGGAAAAAGGAAAGTTGATGAGGCGGGTAATCTGGGACGAGGTTTCGGTGCGGCGCGAAATCTTCCACTTCACGTCCAGGGGGGCAAACAGATCCTGAAAGCCGCTCAGGTTTTCTGAAGGCCCCAGAAACAGCAGTCCGCCGGGGTTGAGGGCGTAGTGAAACACGGGCAGCAGGTTTTTCTGCAGCTCGCTGCTCAGGTAGATGAGCAGGTTGCGGCAGCACAGCAGGTCGAGGCGGGTGAAGGGGGCGTCGCGGGTCAGGTTGTGCAGGGCAAACACCACCGCGTCGCGCACCTGCTTACAGATCTGGTAGCCGCCGTCGGTTTTCACAAAGAAGCGCGCCAGCCGCTCGGGGCTCACGTCGGCGGCAATATTCTCCGGATACAGACCGGCACGCGCAAACTCGACGCCCTCCGGGCTGATATCGGTGGCAAACAGCTGGATGGTGAGGTGGCAGCCGGGGTCGACGCCGTCGAGGCATTCGAGCAGCAGCATGGCCAGCGAATAGGCTTCCTCACCGGTGGAGCAGCCCGGGGCCCACACCCGGATGGGGCTGTCGGCGGGCTTCTGGCGCAGCACCGGCAGCAGGTGGCCCTTGAGCTGGCCGAAGGCTTCCGGGTCGCGGAAAAACTTGGTTACGCCAATGAGCAGCTCCTTGAACAGGGCCAGCACCTCGGCCGGGTTTTCCTGCAGGTAGCGCACATAGTGGGTAAAGCCCTCGATCTGGTGGGCATTCATGCGGCGCTCAATGCGCCGGAACACGGTGTTGCGCTTGTAAAAGCTGAAGTCGTGGCCGGTCTGGGCCCGGATCAGCATAAAGATCTTCTGCAGGGCGTGGGCGGGCTTCGCCGCGGAGTCGGCGGCCCCGCGCACCGCGTGGGCCAGCAGGGGCTTGCTCACGTACTCGAGCAGGCGGGCCGGCAGCTGAGCGGCGGGCAGCACGTAGTCGACAAACTCGGTGGCCAGGGCCGAGCGGGGCATGGAGTCGTACTGGGCGGTTTCGGGGGCCTGCACCATCACCATGCCGAAGTTTTCCATCACCATCTTCAGCCCGATGGTGCCGTCGGAGCCCAGGCCCGAGAAGATGATGCACACGGCCCGCTCCCGCACGTCCTTGGCCAGGCTCTGGAAGAAGAAGTCGATGGGCATGCGGTGGCCCCGGGCCTGGGTAGGGGCAAACAGCAGCAGCGTCCCGTGCAGAATCGACATTTCCTTGCCCGGCGGAATCACGTACACGTGGTTGGCCCGCACCTTGGCGCCATCCGTCGCCTCGGCCACGGGCATGCGGGTGCAGCTCTGCAGAATGGGGGCCAGCTCCGACTCGACGTCGGGCGCAAGATGGGCCACCACCACGAAGGCCATGCCGGCAGGGTCGGGCAGGGCCCGGAAAAACTGCTCGAAAGCCGGCAGCGAACCTGCCGAGCCCCCCAGGCTGACAATCGGAAACCGGTCGGCCGTGCTTTCCTGGCGCCGCGCCTCCTGCAGCTGCCCGGCCGTAGCCGCGGGCACAGTGCCGGCCGGGTGTGGCTTTTCGTCCGGAGCAGGCGGTGGGGTAGCGTGGGTCATCAGCAGCGGAAGGGATAAGGCCGGCGCGGACCGGGCCAGGAAAGCCGGGCCGCGCTGGCGCTGCCAAAGCTAACCACAATCTCCTGCCGCGGGGTGAGGGGCCGGGCAACGGGCGCAAAAACAGGTTCCGGCCCGTAGCCCCGCGCCCTGTTCCTGCGTATTTTCGAAGGCCTGGGCCACCCGTAACGGGGACCCGCTTCCTGAGTTTATCACTTTACTCCAGACTGTGAACGGTCATCATATCATTGTCATCGGCACTTCGGCCGGCGGAATGCCGGCCCTCTGCCAGCTTGTGGGCCAGCTTCCCGGTTCCTTGCCCGCCGCCGTGCTCGTCGTGCAGCACCTGGCCGCCGACTCTTCGGGCGCGTATCTGGTGACCTGCCTGGCCCGGCATACTACGCTGCGCTGCCAGCTGGCGGAGCACGGAATGCCCGTGGAGCCGGGCCACCTGTACCTGGCCCCACCCGACCGGCATCTGCTGGTAAGCGCGGGCCGGCTGCTGGTGGCCCAGGGGCCGCGCGAAAACCACTACCGCCCCGCCGCCGACACGCTGTTTCGCTCCGCCGCGGCCCACTACGGCGCCCGCGTTATCGGGGTGGTGCTCACCGGCATGCTGCACGACGGCACGGCCGGGCTGGAGTTTATCAAGCGCTGCGGCGGGCTGGCCCTGGTGCAGGACCCCGCCGACGCCGAGTTTCCCAGCATGCCGGAAAGCGCGCTGCGCAACGTCGCTATCGACGACGTGGTGCCGCTGGCGCGGCTGGGCGCCCGGCTCGAAGAACTCGTGTTGCAGCCCGTCACCGAAGTTTTGCCCATTCCGGAGGACATCCAGCTGGAGGCCGCCATTGCGGAGAGAGTCGTGAGCCTGGGAACGCCGGCCGAAGCCAGCCAGCTGGGGCGGCAAGTGCCGCTCACCTGCCCCGACTGCGGGGGCTCCCTCTGGCAGCTTGAGAACGGCCGGGTGCTGCGCTACCGCTGCCACACGGGCCACGCCTTCACCGCCGACTCGCTGCTGAAGGAGTCGCAGGAGGCGCTGGAGGAGTCGCTGTGGGTAGCCATACGCATGCTGGAAGAGCGCAAAACCCTGCTCACCAATATGAGCGCCCAGGGTGAAGGCACCTGGTCGGGGCAGCCGCAGGAGCGCATCGAGGAAATCAAGAAGCACATCAACCGCCTGCGCGGGTTTATGCTCACCGGCGCGGCCGGCCATCCCGGCGAAGCTTCCGCAATGGCTGCCGGCCCCACGCTCACCCCCAAGGAGCCGGAGGAGCCAGCTCGGGATGCCGGCCGGAGCAGTCCGGCCGGCTCCGGCCTGTGGGCCTAATCAGCAAAGCGCCACAGCACAACTCCCACCCCGGACTTGTCTGGGGCGGTCGGCAGCCGGGAGAGGCGGGAAAAGTACGGAGCCGCAAACCCGGCTTCCGGCGGCGCTGAATTCGGAAAAAGCAGGCTGGATTTACCGGTTTTTTCTTCTTATCTTCACAATAGTCCCCGCTATCCTGCAAGCCTGCAGCTCCGGGGCGCGGCCGCCCGCTCCTTCCCCCTCTGCTCTTTCCCGCCTTATTGCTCCCCGCTATGAGCCAGCTTCTTCTTCCTGTGAAGTCAACTTGGGCGAACTTTACGCCCTACCTGGTCCGCATCGACCTGGACACCGTCAACTGTGCCGAGCTGGCGCGGCACCTGGTTCGCAGCTGCCCGGTGCGGCATCCGCGCCTGCTCATCGACTGCCACCGGCTGCGCTGCCTGCGCACCCAGGGCGTGGCGTACTGCGTTTCGCAGCTGCTGCTGCTGCACGCGGCCGGCGCGCAGGTGCAGCTGCTCAACGTGGGGCCCCTGCTCGGGCGCTGCCTGTACCTGCTGGGGCTGCACCGGGTATTCGGCCTGCGTGGGCCACGGGCGCAGCCCGCCTGAGGCCGCAGCGAACCTGCCGGTCAACGTTTTTCCGGGAAGCCGCCGAACTTAGTTTCGGCGGCTTCTTTTTATTCGCCAGCTTCGCCGGGCCAAACGCCCGGTGGCGGCAAGCAAAAAACATCCGCCGGTCCTTGGGGCTTTCTACTGTTCCTCCTCCCTCACTTCGGCATGAAACTTCTTTACAGCTACCTGCGCCACTACTGGGGCCTGCTGGCGCTGGCGCTGGCGCTGGCCGCCATCAACCAGATTTTCTCCCTGCTCGACCCCTACATTTTCCGGCAGATCATTGACCGCCACGTGGTGAAGGCCGGCACCACAGTGTTTCACGACGGCTTCTGGGCTTTTCTGGCCGGCGGCGCGGGCATCCTGATTCTCAAGGCCATGGGCGTGGCCATGGTGTCGCGCATTGCCAAAAACTTCCAGGACTACTACGTCAACGTCATCACCCAGCGCCTGGGCGCCGAGCTGTACTCCGACGGCCTGCGCCACTCCCTGGAGCTGCCCTACCAGGTGTTTGAGGACCAGCGCTCCGGCGAAACCCTGGGCAAGCTGCAGAAGGTGCGCACCGACGTGGAGCGCCTGATTCAGAGCTTCGTCAACGTGCTGTTTATTTCCCTGGTGGGCATCATCTTCGTGGTCTGGTACGCCATCAGCGTGTACTGGCCCATTGCGGCGGTGTACTTCCTGACCATTCCCATCCTGGGGTCGTTGAGTTTGTTTCTGAGCCGCCGCATTAAGGTGATTCAAAAAACCATCGTGGCCGAAACCACGGCCCTGGCCGGCTCTACCACCGAAAGCCTGCGCAACATTGAGCTGATCAAAAGCCTGGGGCTGGCCCAGCAGGAAACCCAGCGCCTGAGCGCCACCACCGAGAAGATCCTCAAGCTGGAGCTGAAAAAGGTGCGCTACCTGCGCTCCTTGTCCTTCGTGCAGGGCACCTTCGTGAACCTGATGCGCAACGTGATTCTGCTCATGCTGCTCTACCTGGTGGTGCAGCAGATCATCACCGTCGGCGAGTTCTTCTCCTTCTTTATCTACTCCTTCGCCATCTTCGGCCCGCTGCAGGAAATGGGCACTATCATCAACGTGTACCGCGAAACCGAAGCCTCACTGGCCAACTTCCAGCTGATCCTGGACACGCCCAAGGACGTGAAGCCCGCCCACCCGCAGACCATCGAGCAGATCCAGACCCTGGCCTTCGACGCGGTGCGCTTCAAGCACCTGTCGGCCGCCACCGCGGCCCTGGACGGCATTTCCTTCGATACCAAGCTGGGCGAAACCATTGCCTTCGTGGGGCCTTCGGGCTCGGGCAAAACCACTTTGGTCAAGCTGCTGGTGGGCCTGTATCCGCCCCTGGCCGGTCAGATCCTGTACAACGGCATTCCCGGCGCCGAAATTGACCTCGACCAGCTGCGCGAGCAAATCGGCTTCGTGACCCAGGACACCCAGCTGTTTGCCGGCACCATCCGCGAAAACCTGCTCTTCGTGGCGCCCCAGGCCACCGATGAGGAATGCCTGCGCGCCCTGCACCAGGCCGCGGCCGACGGCCTGCTGGCCCGCGCCCCGCTCGGCCTCGACACCGTTATCGGGGAAGGCGGGGTGAAGGTTTCGGGCGGCGAAAAGCAGCGCCTGAGCATTGCCCGCGCCCTGCTGCGCCACCCGACGCTGCTGGTCTTCGACGAGGCCACGTCCTCGCTGGACTCGCTCACGGAAGAAGAAATCAGCACCACGGTGCGGGAGCTGTCGGGCTCGCGCCAGCACATTACCATCCTCATTGCCCACCGCCTGAGCACCATCCTGCACGCCGACAAGATCTTTGTGCTGGAGCGCGGCCACATTGCCGAGCAGGGCCGCCACGAGGAGCTGCTGGCCCAGAAAGGGCTTTACTACGCCATGTGGCGGCAGCAGATCGGGGAGCGGCCGGCTCCTGCGGCGCCCGTGAAGCAGCTGCAGAAGGCGTAGCGGCCGGGGCGGAGCAACGTTTCCCGCCAGAGTGACATCTTGGATTTACAGGCACTAAACCCGGCCTGCCGGCGTTGTTCCGGCAGCCCCTTTTGGCATGATTCCTGACTTTCCTGGTTTTCACTCCAAGCTCCCCTCATGCCCTTCCACCGCATCTTCCGCCCCTCCGCAGGCTTGCTGCTTGTCGGGTTGCTTTCTTTGCTGAACCCAACCTCAGTGCAGGCCCAGGCCTCCAAAAGCCGCGACGTGCTCCGCGAAATTACCGACGTGGTCGGCCTGAAGCCGCGCTTTGAGCTGCGCGCCACCTCGGCCGTGCAGAATGCCGCCGCCGTGGTGTACGACGGCAGGCGGTTTTTGCTCTACAATCCGCAGTTCGTGGGCGCCGTCAACCGCGCCGGCCGCACCGACTGGGCCGGTATCAGCATCCTGGCCCACGAAATGGGCCACCACCTCAACGGCCACACCCTGCTGGCCGGCGGCAGCAAGCCCGCCGATGAGCTGGAAGCCGACGAATTCTCGGGCTTCGTGCTGCGCAAGATGGGCGCCAGCCTCGCCGAAGCCCAGGCCGCCCTGGCCGTCGTTTCCGACGATGCGCCGTCGGCCACCCATCCCGGCCGCGCCAACCGCCTGTCCGCCATCAGCACCGGCTGGCAGCAGTCGAGCAACCAGATAGCGGCCAGCAGCCACGCCACCGCGCCTTCGGCCGCGCCCGTAGTGCTGGCCAGCCGTTCGCCCCAGCGCGTGACCAGGGCCGAGCCGCTGAGCGTGGTGGGCCGCATCACCTTCCGCGCCACTCCCAACGAGGCCTACTTCCTCACCAGCCGCCTCAACGTGCTGCGCGTGGACGCCGACAGCGGTACTACCGAGCTGGTGGGCCGCCTTACCCGCTCCACCAGCGCGAGCTTCCCCTACGTGCTGGTCGATGGGCAGGAGCGCCGCCTCTACGTGAGTGCCAGCGGCGGCGTGTTCAACAAGCAGGGGCAGCAGGTGGGGCTGCTGTCGGACCCGTCGTAGCCCTTCGGCAGTCGTTTTCGGCCGGCCGCCCTGCCGTAATTTGGTACTTCCAAAAGCCCTCTACCCTACCCGGTAGAGGGCTTTTTGCTGGTGACCGGGTTTGGTGCCTATTCTACCGAAAGCGGGGGACCCGTAACCCAAACGAGCGGATGCAGTTCAGCGGGGTTGCCGTCGGCGTTCTTACCTTGCCGGTCCAATCCAAACCTGCTCTATGCCCACCTCCTATCCTTTCCTGCTCGTCGACGCCTTCACCCAAACCGCCCTGGGCGGCAACCCCTGCGCCGTGGTCCTGGATGCCGACGAGCTGACGCCGGCCACCATGCAGCGGCTGGCCCGGGAGTTCAACCAGTCGGAAACGGCCTTCGTGCGCCGCTCCGCCACGGCCGACTTCGCCGTGCGCTACTTCACTCCCGCCGAGGAAATTCCGATGGCCGGCCACCCCACCATTGCCACCGTGGCGGCGCTGGTGCATACCGGCCGGCTGGCCCTTTCCGGCCCCCACACCACCCTGCAGCTGGAGCTGCTCGAAGGCCCGATCCGGGTGGACGTAGCCGCTCCGGCCGAAGCGGGCGGGCTGCCGCAGGTGGTGATGACCCAGCGCCGCCCGGTGTTCGGCACCCTCCACGACCCGGCCGTGGTCCTGCCCCTGTTCGGCCTCACTCCCGCCGACCTGCACCCCGGCTCCGTTATCCAGACCGTGAGCACCGGCACGCCCCAGCTGATGGTGCTGCTGCGCGACCACGCCGCCCTGCGCCGCGCCCACGTGTCCGACACCGCCGCCTTTGCCCGCTACCGCGCCGCCAGCGACTTTTTCAGCCCCCACCTGTTCTGCCTGGGCGGGGCCACGGAGGCCGGCCAGACCTTTGCCCGCCACTTCGGCACCCCGCCCGACATTGCCGAAGACCCCGTCACCGGCTCCGCTACCGGCGGCATGGCCGCCTACCTCTGGCACTATGGCCACCTGACCCAGCCCGATTTCGTGGCCGAGCAGGGGCATTGGATGGGCCGCGCCGGAGCCGTGCAGGTGCGCATCAGCGGCCCCCGCGAGGCCATTGAGTCGGTGCAGATTGGCGGGGCGGGCGTAGTGGTCGTGGAAGGCCGGCTGACGGTGTAGACTGCCCGGACTACCGTTTCAAGCCGGTTTGGTTGGCAGGGGCCGGTGCCGTTTTCTTTCGGCAGGTCGCCTGGTTCGGGAATAAGCCCGGATAAAAGCCGGCCGCCGGCAACTCCCCAGGCCCGGCAGCTGTTAAGAAAACCGGCGCCCGCAGGTCGAAAACACCCAGCCGGCGCCGGCTTCTTTCCAACCTTACTCCTGCCCGTGCCCGAACTACCCGAAGTCGAAACCTACCGCCGCTTTCTGGACGAAGTCATTCTGCACCAACCCATCACCGCCTTCGAAGTGCGCGACGCCCATGTGCTGGGCACCGATGAGGAGACGCTGCGCAAAAACCTGGTGGGCCAGCAGGTCACGGCCACCCGCCGCATCGGCAAGAACTGCTTTCTGGAGCTCAGCAATGGTACGGCCCTGGCCCTGCACTTCGGCATGACCGGCGACGTGGACGCCTACCGCGACGACCACGACGCCCCGCGCTTCACCCGGGTGGCCTTCCACCTGGCCGGCGGCCTGCGCGTGGCGTTTATCGACCCGCGTAAGTTCGGGCGCATCCGCCACGCCGAAAGCGTGGCCCACTACCAGCGGGCCAAGAAGCTGGGTCCCGACGCGCTAGACGTGACGGCCGCCCACCTGCAGCAGGTGCTGGGCGCCAAGAAGATGATGATCAAGCCCCTGCTGCTCGACCAGAGCGTAACGGCCGGTCTGGGCAACTGGATTGTGGACGAGGTGCTGTTTCAGGCCAAAATCCACCCCGAGCGCCGGGCCAACACGCTTTCGACCAGGGAATTCAAGGCGCTGCAACAGGCTATTCAGCTGGTCCTGACGACGGCTATAAGTCACGAAGCCACCTACCGGCACTTCCCCGCCTCCTTCCTGATTCACGCCCGGGAATGGGACATTTCAGCTACCCCCGATACGGAGCAGCATTTATCCTGCCCGCGCCATCCCAAAACCGATATTGCAAAAAGCTACGTTGGCGGCCGAGCTACCTATATTTGTCCGCGCTGCCAGCCTATGCCATCAACTATAGATTAGTGCTACTCTTACCTCGCAGAATCCTTCCTCATATGCCTGAGGAAGGATTTTTCATTTTATGGGGCAGGGAAAAGCCAAAATCTTTTTTTGGCAGACTCAAGTATTAATTTTCATACATATAATTTCAATTATTGTCTTTTTCCATGAAGTTCTGAATTATCCGTATTACCTTTGAGTTAGAACCGCAGCCAGTTACAGGTGCTGAAGGAATTGTGAAGTTGGATTTTACTGCCTCTGCCTATACCGCACCCCCACTGCGCGTTTTTGCGTGATGCCTCATTCATTTTAATTGTGTTGCCATGAAGAAAATGTCCGTTTTGCTGGGCCTTGCCGCCGCCGCATCCCTGTCCCTGGCCTCCTGCCAGAAAGAGCTGGACCAGGTCCGGCCCGCCCAGGCTTCTGCCGCCATCCAGACTCAATCAAAAAGCGACCTGCTGACGACCAGCGCCTGGCGTCTTACCAACCTGACGAGCAGCACGGCACTTTCGGGCGCCTCGGCCGCGACCACCGTGGACCTGCTCGACCGGCTTAAGCCCTGGGCGCGCGACAACGTCTTTACCTACGCGGCCGGCGGTGCTTTCACCCTCGACGAAGCAGCCATCAAGATTCACCCCCAGGCGCCGCAGCAAACTACCGGCACCTGGAAGCTCAGCCCCCAAGGCGATTCGCTGACTGTAACCCAGGACACGAACGTGCGCCGCTACGGCGTAGCCGAGCTGAGTGCCACCACGCTGCGCCTGACCGTTGCCCAGCCCGGCGCCCCAACGACCTTCACCCAGGTGTACTCGCACTAACGCCCCCTTTTCCACCGTTCAGTTTCTTCGCAAAAGGCTCTACCGTCGCGGTGGGGCCTTTTAGCGTTTGCCCGCCGGCGTAAGCAGCCCCGGCGCTGGGCGCAATGCCGGGCGGGCATTCCTCCCAGTGCCGGGGCTATAGCAAAAGCCGGATGGCGGCCTACACCTGATTGTACTTCTGCTCGGCCTTCTTGGTCAGCGTCGTCAGCCAGGACTCGGACAGCTCCGAGGTGCTTTCCGAGCCGCGGCGGCGCTCATTGCCCATCACGTCGGTGGGGCCGGGCAGGGTGCGGTTGGCCCAGCTGAGCAGGTCGGCGGTGGTGCCGGGCAGCAGGCCGTGGAAGGCGGAGAGCAGCTTGGCGGGCAGGCCCAGAATAACTTCGGCGTCGCCCCGACGGCAGGCGTTCCAGATCAGGCGGCCGGCGCTGTCGGCATCCATCGAAATGACCGGCAGCGAGTCGGCAATGCTGAAAGCGGCGTATTCTTTTTCGTGCTGGCCCTTGATCGTGGCGTTGCGGGGGCTGCCGGTGCGCATCAGCCCGGGGCAGACGGTGGTTACCTGAATTCCGTACTGCAGCAGCTCGGCGCGGAAGCCTTCCGAGAGGCCTACCAGGGCAAACTTACCGGCGCTGTAGGGCACCAGATGGGGCACGGCTACCTTGCCGCCTACCGAGGCAATGTTGACGATTTTGCCCTCGCCCCGGCGGCGCATGGCGGGCAGCACGGCCTGCATGGCGTGCAGCGGGGCCCAGAAGTGCACATCGAGCGACTCTTCGTAGTCGCGCACCTCCATGTGGTCGAGCGGGCCGGCCGTGATGATGCCGGCATTGTTGATGAGCACGTCGATGGGGCCAAGCTGCTGCTCGACTTCGGCCACCAGGGTGCGTACCTCAATGGCGTCCGAGAGGTCGCGCACCAGGGCCAGCACCTCCGCGCCCTGGGCGGCCAGCTCCTGGCGGGCCCGCTCCAGCTCGTCGGCGTCGCGGGCGCAGATGGCCACGCGGGCTCCATCGGCCACGGCCTGCCGGGCCAGAATCAACCCCAGGCCGCGGGAGCCGCCGGTGATGAGCACCACGCGGCCGCGCAGATCGTAGGAGCCGCGGCGGTTGACGAACAGGGTGGCGGCGGCCAGCAGGGTGGCGGCGCCTGCGGCGGCCAGCCAGTTGTTTCGGGTATGTCGCTTCATAGTGCTATGTAAGCAAACCCGGCCGGAAAGGTTGCGCCCCGGCCCGCCCATATTTTGCCGGCGCAAAGTATAAAACAGCCCGCCCCCGCGTTATCGACAACAGCCTGTGCTTTTTGGCACCATATTTACACACCTAACCCGCCCCCGGGCCGGCCCTCCCAGCTCCGGCGGGCGCTGCTTCCCTTCCGCCCTTTTGTTTTGCTTGCCTCCTATGAAAACGCTCCTGCTGGCCACGGCCGCCCTGCTGACCACCGCTGCCACCCAGGCCCAGACGGCCCCGGCCAAGACGAAAACCAAAACCGAAACGTCCACCGCTACGGTCAAGACCAAGACCAAAGCCCCGGCCGCCGCGCCGAAGCCCGTGCCGGCCCCGCCGGCCGAAAAAGTAGACGCCAAAGCCGCGGCCCTTACCGCCAACATGCGCCAGGCCCTGAACCTGACGCCCGCCCAGGCCGAGAAAGTGCAGCAGATCAACGTGACCAGCGTGCGCAACGTGGAAACGGCCCGCCTGCAGTACCGCACCGACCTGCGCAAGCTCAACGCCATCATCAACGACATTGGCCAGTCGCGGCTGGCGGGGCTGAAGGACGTGCTGACGCCCGACCAGTTTGCCCGCTACCAGCGCAAGCGCGAGGAGAAGATGGGCATCCAGACCGGGGCCGCCAACCAGGGCAACCCCGTACCGGGCATGCCCGGCGGCAACGAGTAGGCAAACCGCCGGGCAGAGGCCGCCGCAATCCATCCTGCGCAACGAGTAGAAATCCTGCTGCTTCAAAAAGCCCCGCCGTCGTGCTGACGGCGGGGCTTTCTGCTGCCAAAGGGCTTCGTGCCCGGTTAGAGGATGGATTGCCGCAGCGGGCTGCCTTGCCAGGACAGGTTAGCCCGGCCCTAAAAACGTGTCGTAGCCCAGCTTGAGGATGATGCCGCAGACCACGACCAGAAACAGGACCCGCACGAAGCCGGTACCCCGCTCCAGGGCTACTTTGGCGCCCAGCGCCGAGCCCAGCATATTGCAGGCGGCCATGGGCAGGGCCACCTGGTAGAGAATCTGGTGGGTGAAGGCGAAGTAGGCCACCCCGGCCACGTTGGTGGCTACGTTCACCAGCTTGGCCGACGCCGACGCGGTAAGGAAGTCGTAGCCGAACAAGCCCACGAAGGCAAACAGCAGGAAGCTGCCGGTGCCGGGCCCAAAGAAGCCGTCGTAGAAGCCCAGGAACACGCCGATGGCAATGCCGTAGAGCGGCTCGCGGTTGGCGGGCAGGCGCGGGCCGTGAAGCGAGCCGAAGTCCTTGCGCCAGAAGGTGTAGATGGCAATGACCACCAGCAGCCCCAGCACCAGGGGCCGCAGCAGCGCCGCGGGCAGCAGGCTGACCACCCGCGCCCCGAAAAAGGAAAACAGCGCGGCCGTAATGGCCGACGCGCCCACCGTCCGCCAGCGGATGGGCACCTTGCCCGCGTAGCGCCGCAGGGCCGCCGAGGTACCGGCCAGCGACGATACCTTGCCCGTGCCCAGAATGGTGGGCACCGGCACGCCCTTGAGCAGCAGCAGCATGGCCGGCAGCTGAATCAGCCCGCCCCCGCCCACAATGGCATCGACGAAACCGGCCAGGAAAGCAAACAGGCAGAGCAGGGCAAGCGTGGGGAGCAGCATGAAACGGGCAAGGAAGAAAACGAGCGGGCGAAGATAGCGGGGACCCGGCCAAAAGCCCGGCCCGGACCGCCGGATCTGTCGGTCCCCACCGACCGGGCCGGGGCGCGCCCCCGCGGTAAAAAGGCACAGCTGAACCATAACCTGGCGCCAAAGGCGCGTACCTTCGCCGCCGCCTTTCCACCGCTACGCCTGCCGTTCGCATGACCGCTGCCCCCACCCTCACCGCGCCCGCCCCCGACCTGACCCAGCGCACCAAGCTGCTCACCCTGGCCGGAGTGCTGCTGGCCCTGTTTCTGGGCTCCCTGGATCAGACCATCGTTTCTGCGGCCATGCCCCGCATCGTGGCCGACCTGCACGGCTTCGACCGGTTTACCTGGGTGGCCACGGCTTACCTGGTGGCCAGCACGGCCCTGGTGCCGGTGTACGGCAAGCTGGCCGACATGTACTCGCGCCGGGCCATCGAAGTCACGGCCATCCTGGTGTTTCTCGGCGGCTCGATGCTGTGCGGGCTGGCCGGGGAGTTTGGGCCCCTGCCCCTGCTCGGCGACGGCATGAGCCAGCTCATCATCTTCCGGGCAGTGCAAGGGCTGGGCGGCGCGGGGCTGTTTGCCATGGCCTTCATCATCATTGCCGACCTGTTTGCCCCCGCCGAGCGCAGCCGCTACCAGGGTTTCGTCGGGGCCACGTTCGGTATGTCGTCGGTGCTGGGGCCGTTTCTGGGCGGCCTGCTCACCGACCACGGCACGGGCCTGATTCCGGGTATTGCGGGCTGGCGGCTGGTGTTCTACGTGAACCTGCCGCTGGGGCTGCTGGCGCTATGGTTTATCCTGACCAAGATGCCCAGGCTCAAGCCCCGCGGCGAAAAGCTGCCCCTCGACTACTTCGCCGCCCTGCTGCTGATGACCGGGCTGGTGCCGCTGGTGGTGGCCCTGCAGCTCAACAAAGCCCAGTACCCCTGGACTTCGCCCACCACGCTGGGGGCGCTGGCCCTGGCCGCGGCCTCGCTCACGCTGTTCGTAGTCCGCTCCCTGCGTTCGGCCAACCCCATCCTGGACCTGAGCCTGTTTCGCAACCACGTATTCCGGCCGGCCATCGTGGCCGTGTTTCTGCTGGGCGGCGCGTTTCTGAGCATCGTTATTTTCGAGCCCCTGTTCATGATCAACGTGGTGGGCGTGACGGCCACTAAGGCCGGCGTGAGCCTGATTCCGCTGTCGATGGGCGTGGTGGCGGGCTCGATGCTGGCGGGGCGGATGGTGGCCCGCTTCGGGCACTACAAGCGCTGGATGCTGGGCGGCGGCCTGCTGCTGCTCGGCGGCCTGCTGCTGCTGGCGACCATGCCCCTGTCGGTTTCCTACGGCCAGGTACTGGGCTACGTGCTGCTCTGCGGGCTGGGCCTGGGCCCTACCATGCCGCTGTACACGCTGGCCATCCAGAATGCCATTGAGCCGCGCCTGCTGGGGCAGGCTACCGCCGCCAGCCAGTTTTTCCGGCAGATTGGCGGGGCCATTGCCGCGGCCCTGCTCGGCACGGTGCTCACCCTGAGCCTGGCCAGCGCCCTGCCCGCCCCGCCCCGGCCCACGGCGGCGCTGACCCGGCCGGCCACGCCTACGGAAGGCCCGGTGCTGCCGGCCGGCGCCCGGGTCGCCACCACCCCGGCCCTGCGGGCGGCCTTTGCCCACGCCATTTCCCGCATCTACCTGTGCACCATGCTGCTGGTAGCGGCGGGCTGGGTGGCGTCGCTGTTTGTGCCGGAGCTGCCGCTGCGCCACTCAAATGCCGGAATGCCCCCGGCCGAGTAAAGCCGGGCCCCCTGCCGCCGGGCCACAGTTTATCTGGGCCGGATGGAAGCAAACGGGGGCCTGGGGTGTTGTGCCTGGAACGCGGCGGCTGAAGCCGCCCGCCATCTTTCCCACTGCTTTTCCCTATGTCCGACCATAAACTTCAACTCAGCGTCCTCGACCAGTCGCCGGTGCGGCAGGGCGGCACGGCCCGGCAGGCGCTGCTCGAAACCATCGAGCTGGCCCGCCTCACCGACCGGCTGGGCTTCACCCGCTTCTGGGTTTCGGAGCACCACAACGCCCGCTCCCTGGCGGGCTCGGCCCCGGAAGTGCTGCTGGGCCGCCTCGGGGCCGAAACCCGCCGCATCCGCCTGGGCTCGGGCGGGGTGATGCTGCCCCACTACTCGGCCCTGAAAGTAGCCGAAACCTTCCGCCTGCTCGAAGCCCTCTACCCCGGCCGCATCGACCTGGGCATCGGCCGCGCCCCGGGCACCGACCGGATTACGGCCCACGCCCTGAACCCCCACAACCAGTTCCGCGACGACGAATTTGCCGCGCAGCTCATGGACCTGCGCGCCTACCTCCACGACGAGGTAGTGCCCGACACCATCCACGCCCGGGTGAAGGCCGCGCCCTTTATCGATACGGCGCCGGAAGTGTGGCTGCTCAGCTCCAGTGGGCAGAGCGGACTGTTTGCGGCCGAAATCGGGGCGGCGTTTTCCTTCGCCCACTTCATCAACCCCGTGGGCGGCCCCGACATGGTTCGGCTCTACAAAGAGCGGTTCCGGCCTTCGGCCGAGCTGGCCGCGCCCCGGGCCAACGTGGCCATCTTCACCTTCTGCGCCGACACCGAAGCCAAAGCCCGGGAGCTGGCCGACGCGCTGGCCCTGCAGATGCTCAAGCTCGAAATCGGGGACCGGACGCCCATCGGTCCGCCCGCCGCGGTGCGCGACTTTCCGCTGGCCCCCGAGCAGCGTGCCCGCCTGGCCTACCACCACCAGCGCATCATCAGCGGCACGCCCGGGCAGGTGAAAGCGCAGTTTGGGCGCCTGGCCGCCGCCTACGACGTCGACGAAGTGGTGGCCGTCACGATCTGCTACGACTTTCAGGACCGGCTCCGCTCCTACGAGCTGCTGGCCGAGGCATTTGAGCTGCCGGCCGCGGCCGGGCAGGCGCAGCTGGCTGAGGTGCGGTAAGCCCTGAAACTCCGGCGGCCGTACCGGGCAAAATCGTTTGTCATCCTGAATGAAGCGCAGCGGAGGGAAGGACCTTCCTCTTCGCCCCTGCCCATCCTTCTTCAACGCCCAAAGCCCTCTGCCGCGCCCCGGTGGCGGGCTTTGCGCATCTGACAGGAGTTGGTGGGTTGTTCGAGGAAAATGCTTCGTCACCGCTTTAAGCGAGGTATACTCAGGATGACCAGGGGATTTTCGGGCCGCCCACTGCATCTTTGCCCGTATACAGCCGCTTATGACGAACCCAACCCACCCAGCCCCCGAAAAGCCTGCCCACCCGCTCGTGGCCCTGCTCAGCCGCGCCGGCCTCGACTGGTTTCTGCTCGGGCTGCTGGGCGTGGTGGCCCTGGCTTACTTTTTTCCCGGCGTTGGTAGCCGGGCCAGCCCGGTGCCGTGGAAAGTGGTGACGAGCGGCGGCGTGGCCCTGATCTTCTTTTTCTACGGCCTGCGCCTGAGCGCCGAAAAGCTGACGGCCGGCCTGCGCAACTGGCGCCTGCACACGGTGGTGCAGCTGACTACCTTCGTACTGTTTCCGCTGCTGGCCCTGGCGGCCCGCCCCTTTATGACATCGGAGAAGGGTGAGCTGCTGTGGCAGAGCCTTTTCTTTCTCTGCACCCTGCCCAGCACGGTTTCTACCTCGGTGGTGATGGTAGGCATTGCCGGCGGCAACCTGCCGGCGGCCATCTTCAACGCCAGCATCTCCAGCCTGATCGGCATCGTGCTCACCCCGCTCTGGTGCAGCTTTATCCTGCACACCGGCACCGGCGACGGCCGCCTCTGGAGCCTGGCGCTGAGCCTGGTGTGGCAGGTGGTGCTGCCCGTGGTGGCGGGCGTGCTGCTCAACCGCCGCTTCGGCCATGTGGCCGAGCGGCACCGGCAGGGCCTGCGCGTCTTCGACCAACTCACGATTCTGGTTATCGTCTTCACCTCCTTCTGCGAGTCGTTTGCCGAGGGCGTGTTCCGCAGCTACGTCCTGACCGACATTCTGGCGCTGGGGGCGGGCATGGTGGCACTGTACCTGCTGATCTTCGGCCTGATCGGGGGCTTGAGCCGGCTGCTGCACTTCTCGCGCGAAGACCGGATTGTGGCCCTTTTCTGCGGCTCCAAGAAGTCGTTGGTCCACGGCAGCGTGCTGGCCAGCCTGCTGTTTCCGGGTGCCGCCCTGGGGGCCCTGCTGCTGCCGCTGATGCTCTACCACGCCCTGCAGATTATCATGGCCAGCGTGATGGCCCAGCGCATGGGCCGGCGGGTGACGGACTGAAGCCGCTCCGCTACTCTTGCATAATTTCAATATAAATCTAACCAAATACTGGCCTTCCGGCCTACTCCGATTAGCCAGCGGGGCTAACGAGTCCCACAATAAGCTATTTCGGCGGCCGGTTGGCAGAAGCCCCGGCCTTTTGTACTTTTGCGTTCTGTTCGTTTTATTCTCCCCCCGGTTTACGTCATGAAAAAGCGTTTTCTCTTCCTGTCCCTCCTGCTGACTCTCGCCGGGGCCGCCCTGGCCACGCCGCCCAGCAAGGAGCTGTTTACCGCCGTCATGAAAAACAACGCGCCCCAGGTGGAAACCCTGCTGGCCGCCGGCGCCGACCCCAACTCCGCCATCGAAGTGGTACCCGGCTTTCCCACTACTTACCTCATCACGGCCGCCAACAACGGCAGCCTCGACGTAGTCAAAATCCTGCTCAAGCACAAAGCCCAGGTCAACCAGGCCGACGCGTTCAAAGCTACTGCCCTGATGGCGGCGGCCGGCAAAGGGCACAAAGCCGTGGTCGAGTTGCTGCTGGCCAGCGGGGCCGATGCCAAAGCCAAGGACGACGACGGCAAAGATGCCCTGGCCGCCGCCCGCGAAAGTGGCAACGCCGAAGTGGTAAAGCTTATCGAAGCCCGGCTGAAGTAAGCCCGGCGGATTTTCGCGCTTTTATGAGCGGCCGGGCCAGTGGTCCGGCCGCTTTTTTGTACCCTGCCCCCGCGGGTTTCGCGGGTCATTTTTCTACTGCGGCGCCCCCGCCTGCGGAGGGTGAGGTGAAGTATTGAAAAATTCAGGTACTCAAGATGAACTATCTAATTCTGAATTGCATTTGGCCGGTGAAACCCAACCCCACCCACATGCTTGACCAACAGCTGGCCAGCGCCGGCTTCTACGAAATTGCCAGTCCCGCTACCTCGGTTGCCGGCGTTACCCTTATCCGGCCCGGCCAGCGCGAATCCGTGCGGGTGTTCCTGCCCCACAACTCCCCGGAAGTCGAGGTGTACGCCGGCTCCGTGAAAAACGGCCGCCTGGTGTACCAGGGCCCCGCCGAAATGGCCGCCCAGCTCACCCTGCTCGCCGACCGCAGCAACTAGCCCGCCCCTTATTGACTTCCCCTCCTTGCTCTTCCCGGCAGAAGCCGCGTCACCCGCCGCCACTGCTCATCATAACAAAAAAGCGTCCGACAGCCATGTCGGACGCTTTTTCGTTGGAGCAAGTCAGCAGTACGGGCGGCGCGGCGCTAGCGGAGCTTCTCGTGGAAGAAGGCCAGCGTCAGGGCCCAGGCTTCCTTGGCGGCGGCGGCGTTGTAGCTGGGCCGCTCGTCGCAGTGGAAGCCGTGGTCGGCGTAGGAAATGACGGTGTTGATGTAGGGCTTGCCGGCCGCGTCCACGGCTTCGGTTACCTCGGCAATCTGCTCTTTGCTGATGTGCGCATCCAGCCCGCCCCAGAAGAACAGGTGCGGGGCGTGCAGATCCGGGGCCCGGTATTTCAGCAGGTGAGTGCCCCCGCCGTAGTACGACACGGCCGCCGCCAGCGGCAGCACGGCGTTGGCCAGAAACGACACCCGCCCGCCCAGGCAGAAGCCGATGCTGCCGATTTTATCGGCCACCACTTCCTCCCGGGCCTGCAGCCAGGCGTGGGCGGCCTGCACGTCGGCCGTCAGCCCCTCGGGGGTGATGGCGGCGAAGTGAGGCATGGCGCTGGGAAAGTCGTGGTAGGCAATTTCCAGTCCCGGCGCGGCACTGCGGTGAAACAGCTCGGGCGCAATTACCACGAAGCCCGCCGCGGCCAGCCGGTCGGCCACGCTGCGGATGTGGTGGTTGACGCCAAAGGCTTCCTGGAGCAGAATAATGCCCGGGTGCGGGCCGGCAGTGGCGGGAAAAGCGGTGTAGGCCTGCAGCTCGGTGTGGTCGGCAGCCTGCAGCTGCACGGCGCTGGGGTAGCTCATGATGGTGGTTGGGTTGGGGAGAATGAGCTTGCTTAAGCCCACGGTTGGGGGTTTTGTTTGGCCTCACCCGCCTACATCTGCAGCAGCCGCACCAGCAGCCCGGTCCAGCCGGTCTGGTGGCTGGCGCCCATGCCGCGGCCGTTGTCGCCGTGGAAGTACTCGTGAAACAGCAGGTTGTCCTTGAAGTGCGGGTCGGTCTGCAGCAGCTCCGAGTCGCCGAAGGCGGGGCGGCGGCCGGCTTCGTCCTTCAGAATGAGCCTGGTCAGGCGGCCGGCCAGGGCGTGGGCTACTTCCTGCAGGTTGAGCTGCCGGCCCGAGCCGGTGGGGTACTCCACCGTAAACTTGTCGCCGTAGTAGAAGTAAAACCGCTGCAGCGACTCGATGATGAGGTAGTTGATAGGAAACCAGATCGGCCCCCGCCAGTTGGAGTTGCCCCCGAACATGCTCGACTCGGCCTCGCCCGGCACGTACTGCACCGTGAAGTCGGTGTCTTCGGTGCTGTACACGTAAGGCGCGTCGAGGTGGTAGCGCGACATGGCCCGGATGCCGAATTCGGACAGAAACTCCTGCTCGTCGAGCATGCGGCGGAGCAGGCTGCGGAGCCGGTCCTGGCGCATCAATGACAGCTTGTGGCGGGCACCCTTGCCGGGCTCCTCCCAGCGGCTCACCAGCCGGGCCAGGTGGGGCCGGTTTTCGAGCAGCCACCGCGCCCGGGCCGTGAATTCGGGCAGCGCGTCCAGCAGCTCCTGCTCAATGACCTCGACGGCAAACAGCGGAATCAGCCCCACGATGGAGCGCACCTTGAGCTTGGTCCGCTCGCCGTCGGGGGTGTGCAGCACGTCGTAGTA
Organism: Hymenobacter algoricola; assembly: GCF_039539525.1. NCBI lineage: Bacteria > Pseudomonadati > Bacteroidota > Cytophagia > Cytophagales > Hymenobacteraceae > Hymenobacter > Hymenobacter algoricola. The sequence goes on from NZ_BAABDH010000022.1 coordinate 24,989, forward strand.
GAACTTGTCCTCGGCATCCCAGAGGTTGAATTCACCGTCGCCGCCGTGGGTCATGGCCTCGGCAATGTAGAGGAAGTGCTCGAAGAACTTGCCCGCCATTTCCTGGTACACGGGGTTGGTTTTGGCCAGCTCCAGGGCCATGCGCATCATGTTCAGGGCAAACATGGCCATCCAGCTCGTGCCGTCGCTCTGCTCGATGAATCCTCCCGTGGGCAGCGGGGAGCTGCGGTCAAACACGCCGATGTTGTCCAGCCCCAGGAAGCCGCCCTCGAAGATGTTCCGCTCACTTTTGTCCTTGCGGTTCACCCACCAGGTAAAGTTCAGGGCCAGCTTGTGGAACACGGCTTCCAGGAAGTTCGTGTCGCCGCAGCCGGCGTTGAGCTTCTTGTCCATCTGGTACACCCGCCAGGTAGCCCAGGCGTGCACCGGCGGGTTCACGTCGTTCAGGTTCCACTCGTAGGCCGGCAGCTGCCCGCTGGGGTGCATGTACCAGTCCTTGGTGAGCAGCCGCAGCTGCTGCTTGGCAAACTCGGCGTCGAGCATGGCCAGCGGAATGCAGTGGAAAGCCAGGTCCCAGGCCGCATACCACGGATACTCCCACTTGTCGGGCATCGAGATGATGTCGGCGTTGTGCAGGTGGCGCCAGCTGCTGTTGCGGCCGGTGCGGCGCGCGGGCGGCGCCTGCTGCACGCCCGGGTCGCCGTCGAGCCACTGCGTCACGTCGTAGTAGTAGAACTGCTTGCTCCACAGCATGCCCGCAAAGGCCTGCCGCTGCACGTTGCGCGCGTCGGGGTCCGTCACGGCTACCTGCAGGCAGTCGTAGAACTCGTCGGCTTCCTGCCGGCGGGTGGTAAAAATCTGGCCGAAGGTGGCGAAGGGCTCGTCGAACTCCATCTGGCTCAGCCGCAGCCGCACGGTCTTACTCTCGCCGGGGCCCAGCCGCAGCTTGTACTGGGCGGCCACCTTGGTGCCCTGCTGCGCGGCGCTGATGGCGCTGCGCACGCCGTCTACCACGTAGTCGTTGATGCCGTCCTTGAAGTGCATGCCCTGGGCCGGCAGGTCGTAGAGCTTGGCCCCGTTGGTGTCGTTTTCGCAGAACAGCAGCCGGGGCGCCCCCTCGCAGTAGAGGTGGTAGCGGCCCAGCGCGGCGTGGTCGGCGTGCACGGTGCCGGGGTGCACTTCGCGCAGCGTGGGCCGCGCCTCCTTCGGGTCCCAGCTCCAGGTATTCCGAAACCAGAGCTGGGGCAGCAGCTGCAGGCGGGCGGCCCTGGGCCCGCGGTTGTGCACCGTCAGCTGCACCAGCACGTCGTCGGGGCCGGCTTTGGCGTACTCTACCTCCACGTCGAAGTAGCGGCCCCCGTCGAAGATGCCGGTGTCGAGCAGCTCGTATTCGGGCTCCTCACGGGTGCGGGCGGCGTTTTCGGCCCGCAGCGCCTCGTAGGGAAACGCCCGCTGCGGATACTTGTAGAGCATCCGCATGTAAGAGTGGGTAGGCGTGCTGTCGAGGTAGTAGTAGAGCTCCTTCACGTCCTCGCCGTGGTTGCCCTGCCCGTTGGTGAGGCCAAACAGCCGCTCCTTCAGTATCTCGTCCTGCCCGTTCCAGAGCGCCACGGCGAAGCACAGCCGCTGCTGGTCGTCGGAGATGCCGCCGATGCCTTCCTCGCCCCAGCGGTAGGCCTTGCTGCGGGCCATGTCGTGGGTGATGTAGTCCCAGGCGTTGCCGTCGGCGCTGTAGTCTTCGCGCACGGTGCCCCACTGCCGCTCGGTGAGGTAGGGGCCAAACTTTTTCCAAGCGGTTTTCTGGGCGTTGGCATCCAGCAAGCGTAGTTGTTCCTGCGTCATAGGGGTGGGGCTCCGGATACCCTCAATATACGGGTATCCTGATATAAGGGGGGGGGGGCGGCGGGGGGAGGCGCGGCCCCGGCAGCGCGGCGGCCTGGCCGCGGCCGGGCGGGTGAAGTTGTGGGGTACTGATTTTTCGGGGGCCGGGTTGCCGGCGCCGCCCGCGCGGCGGGTTCCCGGCCGAAGCCGTACTTTGGAGCTTTCCACTGCTGCTTCCCCATGACCGGCCCTGCTCCCACCACCCTGCACCCGCTCCCCCACCGCCGTAAGCTGGTCTTTCTCAAAAACCTCGTTACCCGCCCCGGCATCCTCGTGGGCGACTATACCTATTACGACGACCTCGACGACCCCGCCAGCTTCGAGCGCAACGTACTCTACCACTTCGACTTCATCGGCGACCGGCTCATCATCGGCAACTTCTGCGCTATTGCCTCCGGGGTGAAGTTTATCATGAACGGCGGCAACCACGAAACCGGGCCCGTCACCACCTTCCCCTTTGCCATCTTCGGCCAGGGCTGGGAAGCGGCGGCCGGCGGCCGGCCCCCCGCCGAAAAGTACCCGTCCAGGGGCGACACCCGCGTGGGCCACGACGTCTGGATCGGGCACGCGGCCACCCTCATGCCCGGCGTGCGCATCGGCAACGGGGCCATCATTGCCACCCAGGCCCTGGTCACGGCCGACGTGCCCGACTACGCCGTGGTGGGTGGCAACCCGGCCCGGGTTCTGCGCTTCCGCTTCGACGAGGCCACCATTGCCCGCCTCAACCGCCTGGCCTGGTGGTACTGGGACGCGGCCAAAATCACCCGCAACCTGGCCCTGCTCGGCACTAACGACCTCGACGCCCTGGAGCAGGCCCGCTAAAAGCGTGTTTGGAATTTGGTAAAAGACTCATTTGTGTCATGCTGAGCAGGTCGCGCATCAAGCCAGGGACGCACCGGAGTCGAAGCATCTCTACCGCTTCGTCGAAAAGCCGCTAACGGCGCGGTAGAGATGATCCGACAAGCGGACGCCAGATCAAGCATGACAATTCCCAAACACGCTCTTACAGTAATAGGCGCCGTAGAACCCTTCCTGCTAGTGCAGAACCTGAATCTGTTGGCGTTGCGTGCTGCCCGCCTGCGTGGTGTGGAGGAAATAGATGCCGTTGGGCAGCGCCCGGGTGTCGAGTTGCAGCCTCTCGCCCGTCAAAGAGCCGCTGCTACGTTCCCGGCTGTAGGCGTCGAACAGGCGCACGCGGATGGGGGTAGCACCCGGCGTAGTCCGCGTGAGCAGCAGGGTACCCTGGGCCGGATTGGGGTATACGCTTACGCCCGCCACGCCCCGGTTGCCCTGGGAGGTGTTATCGTAGACTGCTACATCGGTCATCTCCTGCACCAGATTGGTGCACAGGTCGGTAGCGGAGGCAGTGACGTGGATGTTGCCCGGGTACTGGGGCGCCTGTACCAGCACGCTGGAGCCGGAACCGGAAACCACCAGGGAGTAGGAGGGCGTAAGCTCATCTGCCGGAAAGAACGTGGCGGCCCAGGTCAGGGGGAGCGTTATGCCCAGCGGCACGGCCGTGATATGGGCCACTCTGCCAATTTCAATGCGGTCCTGCTCGGCCGTCAGCGGGGCTTCGCCCCGGCCCACGGCCACGCGCAAGGGCTGGGAGCTGGCCGAGAAGCAGCCGCTGCTGAGCTGGGCCGTGAGCGTGACGATGCCGGTGACGCCGGGTGAAGCGGGCGCGAGGCTGATAGAAGTAGAGCCGCTACCCCCACCGACGACGGTCACCAGGTTGGCCGGCGTCACCGTCCAGCCCGTAACGCCCCCGAAGGGCGGGGCAACAGTGAAGGTTTGCTCCGTGCCGGCGCAGATGATCTGCGGGCCGCTGATGGTGACGACGGGGTACGGATTGCAGGCAGTAGCGCAGTTAAGTTGAGCAGTTGCGTTAGCACTTGGATTTCCTTGAATCTCATTGAAAATCCATTCACTATTGCGGGCATTATAACGCAAATGCGGCTCGTTGAATGGAGCATTGCTGCTCACCGTTCCCCCTTGGGCAATGTACCGCTCCACGCGGGGCGCGGCTCCGACTACGGGTGGCACACCAAATAGATAGGCAGCAGCAGCGGTAGCGGGTGCCACGCTTTCTACGTCCAAGGCACTGTAGGAAGGAACGAAGCAAATATTACCGTTGTAGAGGCTGGTACGAAAGACTTTTTTGTACACAAAGTAATTCGGATTGCCACTGCTGTTGGCGCAGGCATCAGATTCTATCGGATTGGCGGAGCCACCGGGCAGTGTCTCATAAGGCAGTGTATTGGGAGGGGCTGGAAAGCTTTTGGTGACCAGGGGAACATTGATATGGAATAGGTTCGGATACCACCACGGAAAAAGATTGTACTCATATCACACACGCAGGTAGCCGATGCGTCCAGATTGCCCATAAGCCGGCAGAGCGTTGGAAATAGCCTCCACCTTAATACTATTGGGACGTTTGCCAGCGACGCCGACAATAGGGTATAGCCATATCTGCCCGTTGGTGCGGGAGAGTTCCGTATGAGGGGCGAGGCCTTGCCCCACGCCACACTGCGAACCTTGACTGGTCGCAACTATCTGGTAAGGGGCGGTATAATTTACCATTTGGCGGTATGGGCTACCGGCTCCTTCCAGAAAGCTATTCGTAGTGTAACCACCCGTACCGTCGGTAGCATACAAAATACTGAGTTGCTGGGTAGCGGGAGCATTCAGTACATCTACCGTTTCCTTCACCTCATCGTTTACATGGGAGAGGCGGATAATTCCTAACAGATTCGTGCCATCCAAGGCGCGGGTGACGGCCTGCACACCCAGCGGATTGTACGCCCCGCGCTGGGGGCTGTCGTGCAGCACCAGTAAGCGGGCTTAGGAGCTGCCCGGCTGGGCTTTTTCCATGCGAGCCAAGCCATAGCGGGCTACCAGGCCGCCCATACTCAGGCCCATTACCACGTTTTGCTCGGGGCTGCCTACCTGCTGCTTCTTATCGTTTACCCAGCGGACCACTTCCTCAAATACCGCCGCATTGCGTTGGATGTAGTCCAGATTATACTTGAAGTCGATGTAAATCAGGTCGTAGCCCGCTAGCTCAAGCTTGTCATCGAAATCAAAGGGAAAAGTGAAATCAGGACCGATTTTGCTTATAAACGTTTCCACCGTATTGTTCGCGTTATCGCACTTGATCAGGCTGGGAGCCGTGCCGGCGATGTTGTACTGCTCCACAATAATGAGCGGCTTCCTGATCTCCTCGTTGCCGTTGCCCCGGCCGTAGCGAACCGATATAGTCGCGCCGGAATGGACGGAAGGAACTTCGTCGAAATTTTGCTCAAACCCGCCGGTGTTGTCGAAGCTGTACCGAGTGGCCGGTGCGGTCCGTAGCACCTCAAAATCAAAATGGCTTTCCCGAATTTCGCTGGGGAGGGGGGCAATCCGGCCAGTCCGCACAGGCTGGCTCATGGAATTATTATACACCACCTTTACCCGGATGTGCTTGTGCCCGGCAGTGGGATAAGAGGTGCTTACGGGCAGCTCCCAGGCGGCGGGCACGTAGCCCCGGCCATCGTCGAAATCCAGATACAGCGCCTGTACGGCGGCACTACCGCTGGCCAGGTATAGTCGGCGGTGAAAGACAAACGATACCGCGCCGGTGGGCGAATACATGTATTGCGGGGCCGCCGCAAACAGCACCTGTCGCTGATAAGGACTTTGAGTCCGACCCGGTACGTCGTGTAGCTGCTCATTCTGCGCACGTAGCAGGTCCTGGCTAAAGGCCTCGTGCCGTACGGCAGCGTAAGCGACATACTGCACAGCCAGGGGGATTGGCCCCGTGCCGGGGGCGGTCAGCCCAATGGCCTTCAGGCGGGCATTGAAGGCCAGCAGGTCGGGAAGCGTATCCTGCCCGTATACCCGGGCCGACTGGACCGTGGCGTAGAGGACGCGAAAGGCACTCATGTCGGTGTAGTTGGTATCGGCCAGCGTGCCCGGATACGAGTCGAGCGGCAATAATGGAGTGGCGTACTCGGCCAGACGGCCGGTGGGTACCTGGCTTTTGTCGAGGGGGGCGAAGACGGCATCCAGGCGCTGGCGTAGCGGATCGGGAGCCTGGGCCAGGAGGAAAGAGGGCAGCTGGCTGAGCAGCAGCACGCACAGCAGACGTAAAAAAAGACGCATAACGAGACGTGGTAAGTAGATGAAAAGGATTAGAGTTTCTTATCGAAGCGCCCCTGCGTGATCCTGATGGTATCGCAGCCGGGTGTTGCCAGAGTTACTTCAAACTGCCCGGATATAATGCCGGCTTGTAAGTCTAAGCGCTTGATGATTATCACACCTCGACTGTATGTTATTTGGTCGCGCAGGTAATAAGTGCAGCCTTTACTGCGGTCTGTAAATTGTACCCCATGTCTCCCCATTGAGCGAATAGTATATCGGCCAGCAGCCCGCATACTATCAGAGACGATACTTATTGTTTGTACTTCATTAGGCCCACTCCCTAATCGCCGGTATGTTGCAACGCTAAGCGTTCCTTGTGCATAAGTAGCGTCATAGGAAACACTGAAGTTAGAAGTGCCATCACTCCCTTTCGGCATCCACACCTGCCCGTTGACGAGGCAGCCGAAGGTATTGGCCCCGGTCTGCGTGATGGGCGGCAGTTGCTCTTCGGGCGTGGGGTCGTCTTGCTTGCACTTGCTGCACTGGGTCAGCAGCAGCAGAGCCGCGTAGAGGAAGAATTTAGACTTCATAGCTGGCATTGATAAAGGGTGGAAAAGCAAAAAGCCAACGGCGACGCCCGCCCGGTCAGGGGTGAAAACGTGGAGCAGTTGGCAAGCGGTGTGGTAATAGCGGGGCGGAGTAGTGGAGCAAGATAGCCATAGCCCCGAATAATACAACTCGGGCGGCATATTATTATACTGCTATGCCCGCAGCAGCGGGATCTGGGCTTTGTCGAGCGGGGCAAACAGGTAATCGAGGTGTTGGCGCAGCGAGTCGGGCGGCGGGGCTTGCTGAGCGTGGAGGGAGGCCGCGAAGCCCAGCCAGGTAAACAGCAGCAGAGTAAGTGTTTTCATACGAACAAGTGATAAAGTGGACGATGGGCTGCTTAAAGCTTTTTGTCGAAGCGCCCCTGCGTGACGCGGATCGTGTCGCAGCCGGGCTTGGCCAGCGTGAACTCGAACGTGCCGGAGATGATGCCCGCATTCAGGTCCAGACGTGTGAGGGTGAGGATACCTTTGGTGTACACTCCTACTCCGCCTGCGAATCTGTCACATGGAGAAGGCTTACTTCTATCAAAAAGCAAAGCTCCTCTGGACCCAGTAGCGGTTAGTGAATAAGTTCCGACATGGTTTATACTATCGCCGCCAATGATGATGCTCAGTTTTGTGCTTTCCGCCGACTTAGTATATCGATAGGTGCGCACATCCAAGCTGCCGCCATTATATGCTGGATCATAGAGCACAGCATAGTCGCTGGTGCCATTATAGCCGCTAGGTGTATACACCTGCCCGTTGACGAGGCAGCCGAAGGTATTAGCTCCCGTCTGGGTGGCCGGCGGCAGCTGCTCTTCGGGCGTGGGGTCGTCTTGCTTGCATTTGCTGCATTGCGTTAACAGCAGCAGGGCCGCGTAGAGGAAGAATTTAGACTTCATAGCTGGCATTGATAAAGGGTGGAAAAGCAAAAAGCCAACGGCGACGCCCGCCCGGTCAGGGGTGAAAACGTGGAGCAGTTGGCAAGCGGTGGGGTAGTAAGATAGCGGAGCGGAGTAGTGGAGCAAGATAGCCATAGCCCCGAACAATACAACTCGGGCGGTATATTATTATACTGCTATGCCCGCAGCAGCGGGATCTGGGCTTTGTCGAGCGGGGCAAACAGGTGGTCCAGGTGCTGGCGTAGCGAGTCGGGGGCCTGGGCCCGGGCATTCAGCCCGGCACCAGTAAGCAGCAGCAGGAAGAGCAGGAGTTGTTTCATGAGAAATATAGGATAAGGTGAAAAAGAAGGTATCAGAGCTTTTTATCGAAGCGCCCCTGCGTGACGCGTACCGTGTCGCAGCCGGGCTTGGCCAGCGTGAACTCGAACGTGCCCGCGATGATGCCTGCATTCAGGTCTAAGCGCGTGATGGTGAGGTTGCCTTTTGAGGAGGTATTGTTTCGGTCGCTCCTAAATTCATTACAGGGTGTTGATTTGTTATCATCAATATATGAGACCCCTACTTGGGTTACGCCGATCTGGTAAGTGCCCGTACTACTTATCTGGATTCCGCCTAAAGAGACTTCTTGCGTTTTCGGAACACCTTGCTTCGGATATCGGTAAGTCAGCACTTGTAGGCTTCCACCTTGAAAATTAGGATCATAGAGCACAGCATAATTGCTAGTGCCGTTATTTCCACTAGGCACATAGAGCTGCCCATTCACGAGGCAGCCGAACGTATTGGCCCCGGTCTGGGTGGCCGGCGGCAGTTGGTCTTCGGGCGTGGGGTCGTCTTGCTTGCATTTGCTGCACTGGGTCAGCAGCAGCAGGGCGGCGTAGAGCACGTAGCGGGAGAGTTTCATACATCACAGCATAAGGATAGCAAACGAGCAGGGCAGCCCCACCCCGCAAGGTGCGCCGGCCTCTGAACCCCGGCAGCAAGCAAGGAAGAATAACGGTCCACCAAGTGTGTAGCCCCCTAAGCCTGTCGACCCTCGGGCCAGGCCTATTCTGCCCGCCGTTTGACCGGCAACGCTTGCATCTCCGCCTGTTGTGTGCCGTGAGGCCCCCTGCCCGCTTTCCCCCCGCCTTTTCCGGGGCCGCTTCCAAAAAACCTGCCCCCGCCCCTTGCATATCTCCTTCATTCCCCCTAATATTCTCCCCCTTACCCCGCTCTATCTCCGCTAGTTACCTATTGCTACCCGCTCCCGCGCTCCTGACCGGCCCGGGCTTTCTATTCCCACTTCTTACCCCTTATCATCATGGCCAAAGCCACCAATGCCCTCACCCAGGGCCTGTCCGGGAAAGTATCGGGCCTCGTGTTCCGCCACCATGCCAACGGCACCGTCAGCGTCGGCGACGCGCCCCGCCCCAGCGCCAAAGCCCCCACCGCGGGCGCCCTGGCCCAGCGCCTGCGCTTCCAGCAGGCCGCCTTCTACGGCCGCGCCGTGCAGCAGGACCCCGCCGCCAAAGCGGCCTACGAAACCGGCGTCAACGCCAATACCACCAGCAGCTACGTGGTGTCCGTGGCCGACTACCTTAATGCCCCCAGCATCCGCAACGTCGATTTCAGCGCCTACCGCGGCCAGAAGGGCGACGTCATTACCGTCCAGGCCACCGACGACTTCGCCGTCACCGAGGTGCGCGTCCACATCCAGAACCCCGACGGTACCCTGGTGGAGGAAGGTGCCGCCCTCCCCGACCCCGACGGCTTCACCTTCCGCTTCACCGCCCAGGCCACCAACGCCAGCCTCGAAGGCGACAAAATCACCGTCCTGGCCGCCGACCGGCCCGGCAACCGGACCCGCCAGGAAGCCACCCTCTAAGCGGAGGCAGCATCCCGGCAGGATACAACTTCAATTCCGGGCTTTGCCGGCGCGAGCTTAGACCTTGAAGCCATCTTCCCGCCATCTACGTCGAAGCCGGCCCCGGCAAAGTGCAAGTTCCTCCTAAGTCCGAAGCCCCCGCAGCCAGGCTGCGGGGGCTTCGTTTTGGCGTCGCCGGCCGGGCCGGCGCTAGTTGAAGGCGCTGTTCAGCACCCCGGCCAGCCGGATACCGGCCTGCAGCAGCCGCTGCTCCACCGTGGGCAGGTGGGCGGGCACGTAGCGGTAGTCGAGCTCCGGCGCCTGCTCGGTTTCGGCGTACAGCCGCTGGCTGATGGTGTACGACTCAAACAGCCAGGTCGGCACCGAGTCCTTCTGCCACTGGGTGGTCTGGGCGGCGGTGGGGTGGTCGAGCAGGGCGGCCAGCTCCAGGTAGCTCATGCCCTCGTAGTTGATCAGGCCGCTGTCCCAGAGGCTGTGCAGGTTGGTGTCCTTGCCCTCAAACTTGACGTTGATGGCGTTGCCGCCCTTGTCCTCGGCCCGGCTCACGTGCATGGGCTGGTGCACGTCGCCCACGATGTGGACCACGAACTTGAGCGCCGTTACCCGCTCCTGGTAGGTCTTGGTGGCGTCCTTCATATCCTTCATGTTCTGCAGCAGCGCCATGTAGGCGTTGGGCTGGGTCATGGCCGTCACCGTGGCGCTGTACTCGGCGAAGGGCAGCCCCAGCGGGGTGTTGATGAAGTGCCAGGGCGCGGTAAAGGAGAAGTCGGGCGAGTAGCGGGCCTCGTCGGCCCAGGTGGTCACCAGCGGCAGCCGCTCGGAGCCCAGCAGCTGGGCAATCTGCTTGCGGGCCTTGTCGGTCAGGTGGTTTTCGGCAATGCGGCCCACCACACGGTGGCCCTGCACGCCCCAGGCCCGCAGGCTCAGGGGCAGCGCCAGCAGCAAGAACAGGGCAACGGTCTTCTTCAACAGGATCATAGGACGGTGGGATGAGTAGCTCTGGCCGGTAAGGGGAACCACAAAAGTAGCTCGAAACCCAGACATCCGGCCGGTTTTCTGCCCTGTCCGCCCCCACCCCTGGCTTGCCGTGCCCCCGCGCCGCCGGACCGCTGGCGGCAGCGGCCGGCCTACGGCACGGCCACCGTCACGCTCAGGTAGTACAGCCCGCCCACCGCCGGCCCGCCCAGGTAGGTCACGTAGTACTGGTTGAGTACGTTGGTGGCCCCCAGCTTGAAGCGCAGGTCGGGCCGGGGCAGCGCGTAGCTCAGCTGGGCGTCGAGGGTGCGGTAGGCGGGCACGAAGCCGCTCACCAGAAACGTCTGGGAGTAGTAGCGCTGCTGCCAGCGGTAGCTGAGCCCGAAGCCCAGGCCCCGGTAGGCGTCCTCGTTGCCCAGACTCATAGTATAGAGCCAGCGCGGGGTGTTGAAGCCGTCCTCCAGCCCGTCGCCCGACTCGGTGCGGGCCAGGCGGGCGGAGGTCGCGCTGGCCCCGGCCCGAAAGCCCTGGGGCAGCTCGTAGCGCAGCCCCAGCGAGCCGCCGTAGGTGTACACCCGGCTGCGGGCGTTGGTCCAGAGCCGGTAGCGGCTCTGGGTGGCCCGGCTGCTGAGGTAGCTGGCGGCCGAGTCGGGGTTGGTGGTTTTGGGCACGGAGGCCTCCACCTGGGCAATAAAGTCGCGGTAGGCATTGTAGTAGAAGTCCACGTCGGCCAGCAGCCGCCCGCCCGGCCCCAGCGCGGCCTTGTAGCCCACTTCCCACGAGCTGATGTGCTCGGGCTGCAGGTAAGTATAGGGGGTACGGCGCAGCAGGCCCTGGCTCTGGGCAATGGCCTGCTGCCGCTTCTGCGCCGCCGGGGCCGAAGAAGTATTAGCGTTGACGGCCGCCGTCACGGCCGCGTTGAAGGCATCGATGCTGGCGCGCAGGTAGCTGTTCTCAAACACCCCGTCCGACATCACCCGCAGCCCGCCGATGCGCTTCACCTGCCCGCTGTTGACGTTGGAAAAGCCCTCGAACAGGCTCGGAAAGCGGTAGCCGCGCTGGTAGCTCCCCCGGAAGTTGTGCCGCGGCGTGGGCGAGTACCCCGCCGTCAGGCGCGGGTTGAAGCGCAGGGCGAAGTAGTCGTTCTTGTCGGCCCGCAGCGTGGCCGTAAGCCGGACCTTGCCGGCGAGCAGGCGGGCGCCGGCCTGCACGAAGCCCCCGGTTTTGGAGTAGGTCAGGTTGTCGCCCAGCGGGTCGCGGCCCTTCCCCGGGTTGATGAAGTAGTTGCCGTCGGGCTCGATGACGTAAGTGCGGTGGTCGGCCCCGGCCAGCAGGTCCACGGCCGCGGGCAGCCCCCGGCGCCCGTCCTGCCGCAGCACCGCCCCGAGGTTCACCTGGCCCTCGGCGTGGAGCAGGTTGGCCTGCACCCGCAGGGCCGCGCCCCGGTCCCAGTTGTTGATGTTCTGCAGCTCCCTTAGGCGCTGCCCGAATTCGGGCGTGCCGGGCTGCAGGCGGCCGGCATCGGCGGCCGTGCGGGCGGCGGCGTGGGCCTGGGCCACGGGCTGGCCGGCCTGGGTGGCCGCGTTCCAGGCCGTGGTATAGTCCTGGTTCCAGACGGCATCCGGCTTGTAGCTGCGGTCCAGGTTCTCGGCCGCGGAGCGCAGGTTATAGCTTTTGCCGGTGTTTTCCCGCGTGGCGTAGGCCCGCACCTGCACCACCGGACTGGTCAGCTGCAGGGCGTGCTGCTGCAGGCGGTAGTCCTGGAGCCGGAAGCGGTTGGCGCGCTGGTACACATTGTCGAGCACCGCCACGCGGTAGGTGTAGGCCAGCTCGGCCCGGGCGCCCACCTTGTAGTGCAGCGCCGCGTCGGCCTTGATGGTTTGCAGGCGGTAGTCCACCACGTCCTGCTCGTCGTAGCCGGTACGGGCCACCGCGTAGCTTTTGCCGCCCAGCGTCAGCGCGCTGCGGTTCGACGACTCGTTGCCGTAGCTGTTCACCGGGTCGTGGGCCGGGTTGTCGGCCCCGAGCAGGCCGGTGGTGGCGTTGCCAGCGGGGTTGAGCTCGGTCTGGTCGGTAGCCGTCCAGTCGTAGCCGCGCAGGTAGGTGCCGTTCACCTTGAAGGCCAGTTTCGGCAGCAGCACCCGGGCGTAGCGCAGGCTGGTTTCGGAAAACGGCCGCGCCCTGGTGCTGGCGTCGCGCAGGTGGTTGACGCCGGTCTTCTGCTGTACGCTCAGCCCCCCGGACGTAAACGGATTACGGGTGCTGAAATTCGCCAGCCCGTTGATGGCGTTGAGCCCGTACAGGGCCGCCGCGGTGCCCGGCACGATTTCCACCGTGCTGATATCCAGGTCGCCCGGGCCGAGCACGTTGCCGATGGGCGCGCCGATGTGGGGCGCCTGGTTGTCGATGCCGTCGACGAGCTGGGCAAAGCGCACGTTGGTGGTGTTGGTGAAGCCGCGGGCGTTTATCACCTTGAAGCCCAGGCTGGGCGTAAGCAGCTGCACGCCCTTCACGTGCTCGATGGCGTCGAAAAACGAGGGGGCCGGCGTGAGGCGCAGGTCCCGGGCCGTGAGCTTCTCCACCGTCACCGGCGACTGCAAAATGCTTTCCTCCCCCTTCGAAGCCGACACCACTACCTCGCCCAGCGCCACATTTTTACGGACGGTGTCGGCCGCAATACTGGTTTGGGGCGCACCAGCCACTTGCTGGGCGCCGGCCTGGCGGGCAATCAGTAGCCCCAGCACGGCAATTATACTGGCCGCGCCCCGACGCCGGCGTAGAGGTTGAGTCATAGAATCCGGAAGCAGAGTTGCGCCGTCGTTATATTTCCACAAACATAACGAAGAACTCTGCCAGATGTTCCGTCTACTGGGTCAGGCGCTGACCTTCCGCCGCCAGAAACGCCTGAAACCGGGCCTGCATAGCCTCAAACTCCCGAATCAACTCCAGCCCCTCGGCCGTGACGACGGCCCCGCCCCCGCGGGTACCGCCGGCCTGGGTGCCTACCAGGGGCTGTCGGGCCTGCCGGTTCAGGGAGTTCACCAGGTCCCAGGCCCGCTTATACGACATGCCCATAGCCTTGGCCGCCTGGGAGATGGAGCCCAGGGCGTGAATGTGCTGGAGCAGCTCCAGCCGCCCGATGCCCATAAACCGGTCGTCGGGCCCCTCAATCCAGAGGCGGCCGTTGAGGCGAAACGGCAGGTCGGGGCGCAGCAGCTCTTTCATGCTGCAAGCTTAGGAAAATCCTGACGCCCCCTCCATTCCAGGTCCGCCTTTCTCCTCATCCTTCTCCTCCTGGGGGCGTGGACGGTAACCGAAAAGAACGTCATGCCGAGCATGAGTGCCATTTCACTTTCTGTCCGCACACCCTAAGCCGTGCAACTCAGCTCCAACGCAACGCCCCCCCTGCTCCAACACAACCCCGCCCCGCCGCCAGCTGGCGACGGGGCGGGGTCCGGCAACAGAAAGCCGAAGCGACTAGGCGCCTTTGGAGGCCAGAATATCCACCATTTCGATGGTGGGCTCCGCCGCCAGCAGCTCGGGCGCGTGGGCGAAAAGAGCCTCGGCGACCTGGCCGCCCAGGTGGACCTTGCGGCCGGCCTCGTCGGGGAAGGTGTCGAAGATACCGAACGTAGAGGGTCCCAGCTGAATGCCGTACCACGTGGTGGTGTCGGGCTCCAGCTCCACCAGGGCGAGGCCGCCGCGCAGAAAATCGGCCACGGCCTGCTCTTTGCCGGGCTTGGCTTCTAGGCGAACTAACAATCCTACTTTGCTCATACGGGTCGTGCTGAAAAGGTGGAACTCCCTAACTACCGCCCCACGGCCCGATTGTTCCGGCCCCGCTACCCCACCGGACCAGCTGGCGCCGCGACCCTGCGCTTCCTGGCGTTGAAAGACTGCCAACGCTTATTCCAACCAGCCTCAGCCCGCGGTAGCCGCGCAGGGTCGCGGGTGCGTAGTCGTTCCCGGCCGGGGATTTGGGTACCTTGCCGCCCCGCTCCCGCTCCCACCCAGTACCCTATGCGACTCACTTTACCCACCATTGTGGGGGCGCAGTTCTGCTGCACCTCGCTCTGGTTTGCCGGCAATGCCGTAGCCCCCGATATGGCGGCTCGGTTTCACCTGGGCCCCGGCTTCGTGGCCGCCCTCACCAGTGCCGTACAGCTGGGCTTCATTGCCGGCACCCTGGCTTTCGCCCTGCTGGCCGTGGCCGACCGCTTCTCTCCTTCCCGGGTATTTTTGGTCAGTGCCCTACTGGCCGCGCTCAGTAACCTGGCCGTTATGATCGAAGGACTGGAAACCGAAGGACTGCTGGCCTGCCGGTTCCTGACCGGGTTTTTCCTGGCCGGCATCTACCCCGTGGGCATGAAAATCGCCTCCGACTACTACCAGGCCGGATTGGGCCGGTCGCTGGGGTGGCTGGTGGGGGCGCTGGTGCTGGGCACGGCGTTTCCGCATTTGCTCAAGGGACTCGCCGCCCGGCTGCCCTGGCAGACCGTGACGCTGGCCACCTCCGCGCTGGCGGCCCTGGGCGGCCTGGCGCTGGGGCTGCTGGTCCCCGACGGCCCCCACCGCCGCCCCGGGCCACCCCTGAGTTTGACCGCCTGTCTGACCGGGTTTCGCCGGCCGGAGTTTCGGGCGGCCGCTTTCGGCTACTTCGGCCACATGTGGGAGCTGTACACCTTCTGGGCCTTCGTGCCGGTACTGCTGACGGCCTACAACGCCCGCCACCCCGGCGCGGCCCTGTCGGTGCCGCTGCTTTCCTTCGGCATCATCGGCGGGGGCAGCCTGGCCTGCGTGGGCAGCGGGCTGCTCTCGCAGGTGGTACCGGCCCGCGCGGTGGCGGCGGGGGCGCTGGCGCTGTCGGGGCTGTGCTGCCTGGCGTCGCCCCTGGTGCTGGGCGGCAATTCGCCGGCGCTGCTGCTGGGGTTCCTGTTTTTCTGGGGCCTGGTGGTGGTAGCCGATTCGCCGCTGTTTTCCACCCTGGTAGCCCGCCACGCCCCGGAAGCCGCCCGCGGCACCTCGCTCACCATCGTCAACTGCCTGGGCTTCGCCCTGACCATTGTCAGCATTCAGCTCACGGGCTGGCTGGCGCCCCGGCTTGGCCCGCAGCTGCTGTTTCTGCCATTGGCGGTGGGGCCGGCGTTGGGGCTGTGGGCCCTGTGGCGGGGGCGGCCGGGGCGGAATGCTGCAGTGGCGGCCCGGAATGACTGGCGGCGGCCCACCACGGCCGGCGTAGTGGCACAGCACCAGGGCGCCACTGCTCATTCGTTGTGATAATTTGCCAGAAGCTCTGATGCCCCGGGCCCGGTCAATCTGAGCCCCGGCAAGCGGCGGCCGGCCACACTGCCCGCCCATAGCAAAGCCCCGAAACCTGCCGGTTCCGGGGCTTTTGATTATCAGCAGCTATCCTTTACAGCAGCTTATCGAGCATAATCGGCAGCTCCCGCACGCGCTTGCCGGTGGCGTGGAAGATGGCGTTGGCCACGGCGGCGGCCACGCCCAGCATGCCGACCTCGCCAATGCCTTTCACCCCCAGCGGATTCACGATGTCGTCTTCCTCCTCCACGAATACCACGTCGATGTCGTGGATGTCGGCGTTGACGGGAATGTGGTACTCGGCGTAGTTGTGGTTCACGTAGCGGCCGAACTTATGGTCCATCACGGTTTCCTCCATCAGCGCCGCGCTGATGCCCCACACCACCGAGCCCAGCACCTGGGAGCGGGCAGTTTTGGGGTTCATGATGCGGCCGGCGGCCACGGCATTCACCACCCGGGTGACGTGCACGGTGCCCAGGTCCTCATCTACCTCCACTTCCACAAATACCGCGTTGTGGGCGTGCAGCGAGTACTGCTTCTGCTTGGCCAGGTCCGGCGCGGCGGTGGCGTCGGCTTCCAGCTTGGTTTCCCCGCTGGCCTGCACAATGTCGCGGATGACGACGGCCTGGTTGTGGTCGAGGCGCAGGCGCAGCTGGCCGTTCACGAACTCCACGTCCTCAAACTTGGCGTCGGCCAGCGGCGAGCCTTCCATCTTCTGGGCCAGCTTAAGCAGCTTTTCGCCCAGAGCCTCGCAGGCTTCCTTCACGGCCGTGCCTACCGAGGCGGCGGTCCAGGAGCCGCCCTGCACGGGGGCGGGAGGGAAGTTGGTGTCGCCGAGCTGGAAATCGACGGCCTCCAGGGGCAGGCCCAGGTACTCGGCCGCCACCTGCGTCATAATGGTGTAGGTGCCGGTACCGATTTCGTTGGTGGCGCTCTGCACCGTCAGCTTGCCGTCGGCCGAGAGCGAGACTTTCGCGGCGGCCTTCTGCTGGCTGGCATCCCAGACGCCGCTGGCCATGCCCCAGCCCACGAGCATGTTGCCGCGGCGGGTGGCGCGGGGCGCGGGGTTGCGCTTCTCCCAGCCAAACTTGGCCGCGCCCTCGTGGTAGCACTCCCGCAGCTTCTTGCTCGAAAACGGCTTGTCGAGGTTCTGGTCGCGGTCGGCGTAGCTGCGCAGGCGCAGCTCCAGCGGGTCGAGGCCGGCGGCGTAGGCCAGCTCATCCATGGCAATTTCGAGGGCAATGGAGCCGGTGGCGGCGCCGGGGGCGCGCATGTCCTGGGGCGAGTACACGTCGAGCTTGGCCAGCTGGTAGCCCAGCTTCACGTTGGCGCACTGGTAGAGCATGCCCGACCAGTTCACCACGTTTTCGGTGTAGTCCTCAAAGCGCGAGGTTTCGTGCAGAGCGTGGTGGTGCAGGGAAGCCAGCGAGCCGTCGGGGTTGGTACCCAGCTTCACGGTTTGCAGCGTGTGGGGGCGGTGACCGATGCTGAACATCTGCTGGCGCGTGAGGCTCACCCGCACGGAGTGTCTCAGTTCCAGCGCCGCCAGCACGGCCATAAACAGCTGGTACTGGGGCCGCAGCCCCGAGCCGAAGCCGCCGCCGGTGTACCGGGAGATAACCCGGGCCTCGTCCTTGCTCAGCCCAAAGATCTGACGGATGTAGCGCTGGCTGTTGGGGGCGCCCTGGGTTTTGTCGTACACGGTCAGCTTGCCGCCCTCGTGGTACTCCACGGTGGAGGCAAACATTTCCATCGGGTTGTGGTGCTGGGTGCCGTGCACGTACTCCTGGTCGACGCGGTGGGTGGCACGCTCGAACTCCTGGTCGGCCTGGCCCCGGGGCGGGGGCGGCGGCACGAAGCCGGTTTTGCCGGTACCGGGCTCAAAGCCCTGGGTGCGCTTGGTTTCGATGTCGGTTTCGTGCCCGGCCTGCTCGTACTCGATCTTCAGAATCGAGGCGGCATAGCGGGCCAGCTCAAACGTGTCGGCCACCACCAGCGCCACGGGCTGCTGGCTGAACTTGACCTCGGCGCTGTGCAGGGGCCGGAACGGGGAGCCGCCGGGCGCGATGTCGTCCTTGTAGCTACGGTCTAGTAGGGCCAGCGTGGGCACGTTTTCGTGGGAGAAAACCTGCAGTACGCCCGGCAGCGCCAGCACTTCGGCCGCGTCTATCTTCGTGATTTTGCCCTTGGCAATGGGGCTGCTCACCACGTAGCCGTAGGCCAGGTTGGGTACGTTGAACTCGGCGGCGTACTTGGCGGCGCCGGTTACCTTGGCCGGGCCGTCGACGCGGCTCGTGGCCTTGCCGATATAGTTGGTATCGTTCATCTGGCTTACGGATTAGAGTTCTGGAAGGCTTCAGTTACGGGCATACCCTCGGCAGCCTGCTTCAGGGCGCGTACGATGGCGCGCTTGGCCAATTCAATTTTGAACGTGTTGTGGCCGTAGCCTCTGGCACCCTCCACTACTTTGGCAGCCACCCGGCGGAAAGTGTCCTCGGTAGCCGGCTGGCCTTTGAGCATTTCTTCGGCGGCCGGGTCGCGCCAGGGCTTGTGGGCCACACCGCCCAGCGCCAAGCGGGCTTCCTTAATCGTATTGCCGTCCAGCTGTAGGGCGGCCGCCACCGATACCAGCGCAAAAGCGTAGCTGGACCGGTCGCGCAGCTTCAGGTAGCTGAAGTTCTTACTAAAGTCCTCGGCCGGCAGGTCGATGGCCGTCACGATTTCGTCGGGCTGGAGCGTGTTGTCGAACTGGGGCGTGTCGCCGGGCAGGCGGTGGAAGTCAGCAAACGGAATGGTCCGCTCCCCGCTTTTGCCCGTCACGCGCACCGTGGCGGCCAGCGCGGCCAGGGCCACGCACATATCCGACGGATGCGTGGCAATGCACGACTCGCTGGTGCCCAGAATGCCCAGAATGCGGTTGTAGCCGCCGATGGCCGAACAGCCCGAGCCGGGTTCCCGCTTGTTGCAGGGCGTGGCCACGTCGTAGAAATAGTAGCAGCGGGTGCGCTGCAACAGGTTGCCGCCATTGGTAGCCATGTTGCGCAGCTGGGGCGAGGCCCCGGCCAGAATCGCCTGGCTCAGCAGCGGATACCGCCGCTCCACCTCCTCGTGCCAGGCCGTATCGGCGTTGGTAGTCAGCGCGCCGAGGCGCAGGCCGCCGTCGGGCAAGGCGTCAATTTTGGTGAGCGGCAGGTGGTTGATGTCGATCAGCCGGGTGGGCCGCTCCACGTTTTCCTTCATCAAATCGAGCAGGTTGGTGCCGCCCGCAATGAATTTAACCTGGTCGGAAGCCGATTTTTCGCGCACTGCCGTGTCGACGGCCGTGGCGCGGGTATAGGTGAAACTGTTCATTTCTTAGAGCTGAGAAGTTGGATTTTAGAGCTTCGAGGCAGGTAGGAATGACGGAACCCTGGGGTTTCGCGCTTCTCCGTTCTAGCCTCTCAGCTCTCGGTTCTGGCTATCCAGCACTTCCTGCACGGCCGACAGAATGTTGGTGTAGGCGCCGCAGCGGCAGAGGTTGCCGCTCATCAGCTCCTTGATTTCGGCGGCCGTTCTGGCCTTGCCCTCGTTGAGCAGGCCCTGAGCCGAGCAGATCTGGCCCGGCGTGCAGTAGCCGCACTGGAAGGCGTCGTGGTCGATGAAGGCCTGCTGCAGCGGGCTCAGGTTGTCTTCGGTGCCCAGCCCTTCGATGGTGGTGATGTCGGCGCCTTCCTGCATGACGGCCAGCGTCAGGCAGGAGTTGATACGCCTGCCATCGACGAGAACCGTGCAGGCCCCGCACTGCCCATGGTCGCAGCCCTTTTTGGTGCCGGTCAGGTCGAGGTGCTCACGCAGGGCGTCGAGCAGGGTGGTCCAGGGCGCCAGGTGCAGCTGTTTCTGCTCGCCGTTTATCCGCAGCGTAATGGTGCTGGTCGGCGGCAGGGGCGCGAGAATAGCGGCCCCGGAGGAGGAAGTCGGGTTTTCGGGCATAAGGACAAGGTGAGTTGGAAGTGAGGGACTAAAAAACCCGGCTGCTGGTGTGGCAAGCAGCCGGGCCTCGGGGGAAGCAACAGGATCGGAGCGGCCCGCTATAAAGGCAGAGCCGGGTACGGAGGGCGCAAAAAGTGCTTTTCAGAATACGCAGAGGCGGGGTTTAAGTTAAAGCCCGGCTTCACTTTTTCAGCTTACTTTTTCCCCTTTACGTCCTGCTCCGACTGTCGGTCCCCACAGCCAGCCGCAGCGCCAGGTACCCGGCCGGCAGAATTACTTCCGATTCTATGCGCGCACTATTCCAAACAAGGGCTAAACAGGGCTTGCATTGTACTGGGAGGTAAGCAGTCTGAATGATCCCCGCCGCCCCGCTTGCGGTACTCCTGGTTTTGCTGTTTGCTGCCCACAGCTGGGTCCAAACTGCTTCCCACACCCTCACGGCAAGCTCACCAGCGCCCCAGGCCAGCCCCTGGAAAACAGCTCAATGAGGTTGAAGAAGTCGGGCATGGGCGTGAATACGGCCACGGACGGCAGCCCGCTGCGGCACCTTAGCGGGCCGGGCCACATCACTCGGGAGCTGACGGGGAACGGGTGGCCGGCAACACGGCCGTGACGCCCGAGGCCAGCGCCCTGGAGCGGATGACAGTGCCGAAAGGCAGCACGGCTACGCTGTACGGCAGCGTAGCCGCCGGCGGTGGGCTGAACCGGGTATCAGGCAGCTGGTCACCACCTGACTTTCGCCCGGCCGGCGGCAGCTCAACCGCCCTGCCTCGCCGCTAACGCTACTCGGGCCGGCCCAGGCTGTACCCGACCCCGACCAGGAGCATGGCACTGGGCAGCAGTTCGTAGTACACGGTTTTACTCCCCAGCCGCAGGCCCACCGTGCCATCGGCCAGGGCCGACCACCGCGGCGTAGCCTGGTAGCGGCAGCCCAGGCCGCCGGCCAGAAACACATCGAGGCGCTGCTCGACCTGATCCTGGGAAGAGGTGCTGGGCAGGCCGCTGCTGTAGTAGTAGGTCTGCCGGTCGTTGATATCGGAGTAGCGCAGCGTGAGGCCGCCGAGCAGGGCCGCCCGAAACTTTTGCGCCGGGTTCAGGGCTACCTGCAGCTGCAGCGGCACCACCGTGCTGTGCACCACTTTGTGCTGCACAAACTGCTGGCCCGCGCTGCTCTCTTCCCGATCCTGCCTGCTGCGCTGATACGCCACGCTGCCGCGCAGGGCTACGCGCGGGCTCAGGTCGTAGGTGGCGTGCAGGGTGGGCGCAAACCGGATGCCGTCGACGGACGTGTTGGCTCCGATGTAGTAGCCCGACATCGACGTCAGACCTAGTCCGACACTCCAGGGCCGGGCGGCGGGAGTAGCTTCGCTTTGCGCCTGGGCCAAAGCCGGCAGCAAGCAACCAGCCAGCAGTAGCAGCTTTTTCATACCCGATTTTATAGTTTTAAAACAATATTCGTCCGGCAAGCTACTGATTTTTGCCAACCAGGGCGCCATCATGCGGACCTGATTTCAACCCGGCCGGCCGGCGGCCGCGCCCCGGCCGCGGCGGCGCTTTTTAGGCAGCTTGATTTTTTTGCCGCCGGGGCGCGTCCACCGCTAGCCATCCTATATTTGGGCAAAAACCGACGCGACCTATGCAAGTCTCCAGAATGGCGGGTAGCCTGATTGGCTCCGAGATTATCAAAATCGGCAACGAGGTCAACGAGATGATCAAAAAGGGGGAGCAGATCTGCAACCTCACCATCGGCGACTTTGCCCCCGCCATCTTCCCGATTCCGGCGGAGCTGGCCACCGGCATCACGGCGGCCTACCACGACCACCAGACCAACTACCCGCCCGCCAACGGCGTGGCCGAGCTGCGCAATGCCGTGGCCCGGTTCACCACCGAGCGGCTGGGCCTCACCTACTCGCCCAACGACATTCTGGTGGCCGGCGGCTCCCGCCCCCTCATTTACGCCACCTACCTGGCCCTGGTCGACCCCGGCGACAAAGTGGTGTTCCCGATACCGTCCTGGAACAACAACCACTACTGCCACCTGGCGGGCGCCGAAGCGGTGCTGGTGGAAACCCGGGCCGAGAACAACTTCATGCCCACCGCCGCCGAGGTAGCGCCCCACCTGAAGGGCGCCACGCTGCTGGCGCTCTGCTCGCCGCTGAACCCGACCGGCACCGTGTTTTCCCGGGAAGACCTCGAGCAGATCTGCGACCTGGTCATTGCCGAAAACCAGAGCCGCGCGGCCGATGAGAAGCCGCTCTACATCATGTACGACCAGATTTACTGGATGCTCACCTTCGGCGAAACCCGGCACTACGACCCGGTAAACCTGCGCCCCGAGCTGCGCGACTACGTGGTCTACATCGACGGCATCTCCAAGTGCTTTGCCGCCACCGGCGTGCGGGTGGGCTACGCCTTCGGCCCGGCGGGCGTCATCGACAAGATGAAGTCCATCCTGGGCCACGTGGGCGCCTGGGCCCCGAAAGCCGAGCAGGTAGCCACCGCCGCCTTTCTGCCCCAGACGGCCGCCGTGGATGACTTCCTCGACGACTTCAAGATCAAGGTGCAGCAAAGCCTGAACGCACTGTACCACGGCCTGCAGGAGCTGAAAAATGCGGGCTACCCCGTCGATGCCATGGTGCCGATGGGGGCCATCTACCTCACGGCCCAGCTGAACGTGCTCGGCAAAACGACCCCGGCCGGGCAGGTGCTGCACACCAACAAGGATATCACGTTCTACCTGCTGTCGGCGGCGAAGCTGGCCCTGGTGCCCTTCGGCGCCTTTGGCACGTCCGATACCTCCACCTGGTTCCGCATGTCGGTGGGGGGAGCTTCGCTGCAGTCCATTGAGGCCGCCCTGCCGCGGCTCAGGAAGGCGTTGGACGCGCTTCGCTAGCCCCTCATAAGCCCACAAGCACTAAGCCCTTCCGCACAACTGCAGAAGGGCTTAGTGCTTGTTAGTTCCTGAAAGCTAGCGGGCGAAGTAATACAGGCCGTCGGACGACGACACGAGCAGGGTACCGTCGGGGCGGATGTGGAAGCAGTTGATAGGCTTGGTGAAGCCGGTGCTGGCCAGCGCGTAGTTGCCGGGTGTGCCGGCGTAAACGCCCGGCGTAAGGTTGCCCCGCACCAGGAAGTACATCTTGTTCTGGTACGGCGTCAGCTGGTCAACCTGGCAGGTCGAGTGGGTTTGGGGAGTGTAAAAGGAAGTTACGCTGCCCGTGAGGGTGACCGGCGACAAGGTGGCCACGTAGCCGTCGTAGCTGGAGGCCACCACCAGGTTGCCCGCATTATCGACGGCCATGTCGTAGGCCGGGCTGCCAATGTACTGGGAGGACGTGGTCTGCTTCTGCCAGTTGTCCCCGTTGTCGGTTGATTTGAACAGCGCACTCCACTTATCGAACACGTAGAGGCTGCCATTCGGGTGCCGGGTCAGGAAGCTGTACTGCTCATAGTACTTGCCGTCGAGCAGCAGCTTGCGCCAGAAGCCGCCGTTGGTGGTGGTCCGATAGAGCCCGTCGAAGTAGAAGCTGACGAAAACGGCATTGTCCTCCACCTGCAGGCCGATAGGGTAGCGGTGGTCGAGGATGCCGTTGTTGATGGCCGTCCAGGTGGCGCCCTTGTTGGTGGAGGTGTACACGCCGCTGTTGCGCAGCAGCGCGTAGAGCGTACCAGCCGAGTTGCACTTGAGAAACTGCACATCCTCGTTGGGCACGGGCGCCGTCAGTGGCCGCCAGTTTACCCCTTCGTCGGTGGAGGTGTAGGGCAGCCCCCCGAACAGGGCGTACAGCCCGCCTGCACAGTTGCAGAACTCCGCTGCCGGCCCCCGCGAGGGGCTGGGGCCGCAGGCCCGGCTCCAGCCCGTAGGCTTCTGGGCCGTGGCCGTAACGCTCACCGAATCGAGCGGCAGGCAGCCGGGGCCCTGGCAGCCGGGGGCCAACAGGTAAAAGGTTACTTTCTGCTGCTGGGCATTGCAGCCCAGGCTCCACCGGGTGCGGGCCAGGCCTTTGCGGTCCACGAGCAGGGTATTCGACTGGGCCAGGCCGCTGGGCGCCGCCTCCACCGAGCCGTTGCCCACGCGCATCTTGAAAGTCACCACGTAGTCCTGAGCCGCCTTGGCGGCGGCCGGAGTCACTTTCAGCACCAGGCTGTCGGGCAGGCTGGCACCGTAGGTCGAGGTTTGCTGGTCGCCGCGAACCAGGGTTAGCGTTGCCGTCGGGGCCGGGGCGGGCGGGTTCTGGGGCGTGGGGCGGTCTTTTTCGCAGGCCGTTGTCAGCGCCAGCAGGCCGCCGGCCAGCAGATAAGGTAGCAGTAGTTTTTTCATGGCGGATATTACTGCTTGATAAACCGGTGGGTAAGGCTGAGGTGCTGGCTGCTTTCAGCCCGAAGCACGTACAGGCCCGCGGGCAACTCTGCCACGCTCAGCGCGTGCAGCGGCCCGCCCCGGCGCGGCTCCAGCACCAGGCGGCCCTGCCCGTCATAAACCCGCAGGCTCACCGGCACGAAGCCGGCCGGATACTGCACCGTCACCGTTTTGGACGCGGGGTTGGGGTACAGCTCCAGGGCGGCGCCCCGGGGCGCCGCCCCCACCGAGGTGCTCAGGATGGTGCGGTCCGTCAGGTCACGGCGGTAGACGGAGTAGTCGGTCAGGGCCAGCACGGTGGTGGCGTCGCGGAAATAATACTTGCGCACGCCCGGCAGCCGCTCAGCCACGGTAGTAATCACTTTCCAGGTCCGCCCCCCATTGTCGGTGCGGGCCAGGTCGCCTACCGAGCTGCCCACGTAGGCCACCGAGTCGGACACGAAGTGAAGGTCAATCAAAGAGAAATTCAGGCCGCTGGCAACGCTGGTCCAGGTCGTGCCCCCGTCGGTGGTGCGCACAATGCCGCCGTAGGTGCCCACGGCCAGCCCGAAGGTGGGCGTGCGGAACTTGATTTTAAGCAGATCGTTGTTGACCGGTGCATCCACTTCCTGCCAGCTGCTGCCGCCGTTGGTGGTGCGCACGATCTTGCCCACGGCCCCGCAGGCGTAGCCTACCTGAGGCGTCGGGAAGTCGAGCGAGGCCAGGCGGTTCTGGAAGCCGGGGCCGTAGTAGCTCCAGCTCTGCCCGCCGTTGGTGGACTTGGCCAGCCGGGCCGGGCCCGACACCGAACTGCCAGTGGTGAAAATCACCTTGCTGCTGAGCAGCAGGTAGTCCGTGGCCGACCGGTGGCCCACGAAAGCGCCGGACCGGGGCGTGGCCGTCCGGAAGCTTTTGCCTCCGTCGTAGGTCATGTAGAAGCCGTTGTTGGTCGTCACCACCAGGCCCGTGTCGGGGTCGGCGAAGTGCAGGCCGTAGATGTTCCGGTAGGCCGGCAGGGTCTGCTCATCCACCACCCAGCGCTGGCCGTAGTCGGAGGTGCGCCACAGGCCGGCGGCCTCGCCGCCGATGAGGCCTTCGCCGTTGCGGCCAAAAAACATGGCGTAGTTGGTGCGCAGGTTGGTCGAGCTCGGGTTGTGCATCCGCCAGGTCCGGCCCCCGTCCCGGGTGATGACGATGGCGCCGTCGCCGCCCACGCCGCAGCCAAACTGGGCGGTGGGAAAGTGTACGCCCGTCCAGGAGAAGGTGTAGTTGGAGTGGTAAACCCGCGGGGCCGTAGCTCCCCCATCGATGGTCTGGCTGATGGTGGAGTAGCTGGTCAGGAACACCCCGCGCTGGCTGTCGGTGAAGTACATGCAGTCGGCCGAATCCCAGGCGCCCGCCAGGGGCGTCCAGGTCGCGCCGCCGTCCAGGGTGCGGTAGGTGCCGCCGAAGTCGACGTTAACGTAGCCTTCGGTGGCCGTGCGGAACATGATGGTGCGGTAGCGCCGGCCCGCCAGGCCGGGCAGCAGCTGCCAGGAGGCGCCGGCATCACTGGTTTTGAACAGCTCAAATCCGACAATCAGGTAGCCCACCCGGGCGGAGGGAAACACGAGCTGGGTGACAGTAGGATACGAGCTGCCCGAGCCGCCGGCCGGTACGTGGGTATCCTGCCAGGTCTGCCCCGCATCGGTGGTTTTGTACACGGGCCCGTTCAGGCAGTTCAGATAGCCCGTGCGGGCCGAGGTAAACTGCAGCCCCGTGGCCTGGTCCTGGTTGGGAAAGCCACTGGTCATCAGGGTCCAGGAAACGCCCGCGTTCTGGGTTTTCAGCAGGCCGTAGTCCTGGAGTACGTAGCCCGTATCGGCGGCCGTAAACCACACTGACCGCATCCGGGAGCTGGAGGTATTGGCCGGCAGCGGCAGCTTACTCCAGCTCAGGCCCGAGTCCGCGGTTTTGACGATGACGCCCCGCCCGCCCTGCTCCCCGACGACGTAGCCCGCCTGGTCGGAGGTGAAGTAGACGCCGCTGGCCGAAATTCCCAGCGGATACGCCGCCTGCCACTGTCCTTGAGCCGTCTGCGCTAATCCGCTCAGTAAGAGCAGTACGAAGTATAGTTTCTTCATGTAAACAAGTGAATAAAATCAATAAACCAGCGCGGCCTTAATGGATGAGCCCGCTTTCCGTCTGCAAAGCTGCCGGAATTTGGGTACGATTCATAGCCTGGCCGCCGGGGTGAGCCTCTAAAGCCAAAAGCACCGGCTTGGGGCCAGTGCTTTTGCTGCTTTTACCACGGAGCCGGGGCAAGCCCTAAAACGGCGGGTCGTCGTTACCGAAGTTGCTCTTGGGGAAGGGCGAGGGGCCGGCCCCGCCCTCGTTGATCTTGCTGCCCAGCCGGATGGTGCCGGGCGTAAAGCCGCTCTGCTCGTCGAAGGTGCTGGCCGGGAAGGCGCCGGTGTTGTACTCGGCGTCCAGGCCGAAGCCGCCGCCGTCGAGGTCGGCAAACTTGGTGAATTTGCCGATAAACTTGAGCTGCACGGTTTCCAAAGAGCCGTTCCGGTGCTTGGCAATGATAACCTCACCGGTGCCCTGGGTGGGGTTGCCCATTTCGTCCTCCGTGATTTTGTAGTACTCGGGGCGGTAGAGGAAGATGACCATGTCGGCGTCCTGCTCGATGGAGCCCGATTCGCGCAGGTCACTGAGCTGGGGCTTCTTGTCGCCGCCGCGGGTTTCCACCGAGCGCGAGAGCTGCGACAGGGCCAGCACGGGCACGTTCAGCTCCTTGGCAATGCCCTTCAGGGCCCGCGAAATCGAGGCAATTTCCTGCTCCCGGTTGCCGGCACCCTTGCCATCGGTGTTGCCCGTCATCAGCTGCAGGTAGTCGATGATGATCATCTGGATGTCGTGGTGGGCCTTCAGCCGGCGGCACTTGGTGCGCAGCTCCCGGATGCTCAGGCCCGGCGTGTCGTCGATGTAGATCGGGGCCGACGACAGGGCGGAAATCTTGTGGTTGAGCTGGGCCCACTCGTAGTCGGCCAGGTTGCCCTTCTTGATTTTCTCGGAGTCCAGCTCGGCCTCGGCCGAAATCAGACGATTCACCAGCTGCAGCGAGGACATTTCCAGCGAGAAAATAGCCACCGGCTTCTTGAACTCCACCGCCGCGTTGCGCATGGCCGACACCACGAAAGCGGTTTTGCCCATCCCGGGCCTAGCCGCAATAATCACCAGGTCCGATGGTTGCCAGCCCGAGGTCACGCGGTCCAGGGCCGTGAAGCCCGAGGGCACGCCGGTGAGGCCGTCTTTCTGGTTTTTCTTTTCCTCGAGCTCCTTGATGGCCTTGCCCATCAGGCTGCGCATGTCGTCGAAGTTCTTGCGGATGTTGGATTCCGAGACTTCGAACAGGTCCTGCTCGGTCTTGTCGAGCAGGTTAAATACGTCGGTGGTGTCCTCGAAGGCGTCGCGCTGGATGGTGCTGGCAATGTTGATCAGCTCCCGCTTGATGGCGTTTTCGGTGATGATGCGGGCGTGGTACTCGATGTTGGCCGCCGAGTTCACCTTGAAGGTGAGGTTGGCCACGTAGTGGGCCCCGCCGGCGGTTTCCAGCTCGCCCATCTCCCGCAGCTCGTGCGTGACGGTCAGGATGTCAATCGGCTCCGACTTGTCGAACAGGTTCAGGATGGCCTTGAAGATGCGCGTGTGGCCTTCCTTGTAGAAGCTCTGGGGCTTGAGGATGTCGATAACCGTGGTCAGCGCGTCCTTCTCCAGCATCAGGGCCCCGAGGACGGCCGCTTCCAGCTCCAGGGCCTGCGGGGGCAGCTTGCCGGCCGGCCCACCCGGCCCGGCTTGCGCGGGGCGGCTGTTCCAGGCGGCTTTGGCCCGCGAGGCCGAAAGTTTTAAGCGGTCATCCATCTGGTCGTTCATCGTGTGCTCAGCAAATCTAACCCAAAAGGGGCACAAAGCTAACGGCTGGGCCGCAGAATGTGGGGTGGGCAAAAACTCTTTCTTTTCGATACATTGTCCGGGGCCGGCCGGGCAATGGCGGCCCGGCGGCGGCCGGCGCGGGCCGTTTGCTACCTTTGGCTCCCCGTTAAGCTTCTCCGCCCCGCTTTAGTTTTCCCGAATGCCCGCTACGCCCGCTTCCCTGAACCGCCTGCACCTGATTGCCACCGGCGGCAGCATCATGCACAACCTGGCCCTGGCCCTGCACCGCCGCGGCGCCCAGGTCACCGGCTCCGACGACGAAATATTTGAGCCCGCCAAAAGCCGCCTGGCCGCCGCGGGTTTGCTGCCGGCCCAGGAAGGCTGGTTCCCGGAGAAAGTCACCGCCGAGCTGGACGCCGTCATCGTGGGCATGCACGCCCGCGCCGACAACCCCGAGCTGCTGCGGGCCCAGGCGCTGGGGCTGCGGATCTACTCGTTTCCCGAGTTTATCTACGAGGCGTCGAAAGACAAGCAGCGCGTGGTCATCGGCGGCTCCCACGGCAAGACCAGCATTACGTCGCTGATTCTGCACGTGCTGCGCTACCACAAGCGCAAGTTCGACTACGCCGTGGGCGCCCAGCTCGAAGGCTTCGATCTGATGGTGCAGCTCACCGAGGACGCGCCCATTATCATCATCGAGGGCGACGAGTACCTGGCCTCCCCGATTGACCGGCGACCCAAGTTTCACCTCTACCAGCACCATATCGGCCTGATTTCGGGCATCAGCTGGGACCATATCAACGTGTTTCCGACCGAGGACGACTACCGCGAGCAGTTCCGCCTCTTCGCCGAGCTGACGCCCAAGGCCGGGGTGCTGATTTATGACCAGAACGACGAGCAGGTGCAGCTGGTGACCGTGCCCTCCAACCCCGAAGTGACCTACATCGGCTACGGCCCCCACGAGCACGTGGTGAAAAACGGCAAGACGGCCCTCATCACCAAAAAGGACGAGGAAGTGCCGATTCAGGTGTTTGGCGACCATAACCTGCGCAACATCTCGGCCGCCAAGGAAGTGTGCAAGCAGCTGGGCATCAAGGGCAGGGACTTCTACGAGGCGCTGGCCACGTTCAAGGGGGCGGCCCGGCGGCTGGAGCTGGTGCGCGAAGGCGAAGGCTCGGTGGTCTACAAGGACTTTGCCCACGCCCCGAGCAAGCTCAAGGCCACGGCCACGGCCTTCAAGAAGCAGTACCCGAAGCGGCGGCTGGTGGCCTGCCTGGAGCTGCACACCTTCAGCAGCCTGAACCCGGCCTTTCTGCCCCAGTACGCCCACACCTTCGACGCGCCCGACGTGGCCGTGGTCTACTTCAACCCCCACGTGCTGGAGCACAAGCGCCTGCCCCCGCTGCCGCCCGAAGCCGTACAGGCCGCCTTCCAGCGCCCCGACCTCAAGGTATTCACCGACAGCAAAGCCCTGGCCGACTTCCTGCACGAGCAAAGCTGGCCGAACGCCAATCTGCTGATGATGACCTCGGGCACGTTCGACGGCCTCGACCTGAATCACCTAGCCGAGGAAATAACCCGATGAAGCCCCACCTGCTCCTACTGCACGGCGCGCTGGGCTCAGCCAAGCAGCTGCAGCCCCTGGCCCGCGACCTAGCCCAGTACTGCCAGGTCCACACGTTTTCGTTCAGCGGGCACGGCGGCCGGCCGCTGGTAGCCGACGAGTTTACCATGCTGGGCTTTGCCCGGGAAGTCCAGCAGTATATCAGCCAGCAGCAGCTGCCGGCAGTGCACGTATTCGGCTACAGCATGGGCGGCTACGCGGCTTTGCTGAGTGCGCTGCTGGTGCCGGGCACCATCAAGTCCATTACCGCGCTGGGCACCAAGTTCGACTGGAGCCCGGCAATGGTGGCAGCGGAAACCCGGCTGCTGGACCCGGCCAAGATTCAGGAAAAGGTGCCGCAGTTCGGCGAGCAGCTGGAACGGACCCACGCGCCCACGCCCTGGTCCGCGGTGGTGGAAGCCACGGCGGCCATGCTCCGGCAGCTGGCCAACGACCCGCCCCTGACGGCCGCAAGCCTGGCCGATATCCGCATTCCGGTGCAGGTGCTGGTGGGCGAGCTGGACAAGACGGCCGGCGTCGACGCCTCGGCGCAGTTTGCCGCCTCCCTGCCCTATGCCACCTGCGAAACCATCATGAACACGCCCCACCCGCTGGAGCGCGTCAACCCGGACTTTCTGGCGGGCCGGATTGTGGGGTTTATTGCGGCCGTGGTGTAGAGGCGCCTACTGACGGCTCTACCTCGTTCTACCAAAAAAAAGGCCCGCTACTCACGCAGCCGGCCTTTTTTATTTCTCGTCCGGCCTGGGCGGCACCGGCGGCTTGGGCCGGCGCCGGTCTGCCACCACCAGCAGGGCCAGGGCCGTCAGGCTCAGGCGCAGAATCCATTGGCGGCTCATTTGCGGAAGATGCCGTTGGTTTCCTCCACCACCAGGTCGCAGCGGCTGCCGCCGCTGTTGTCTTCGCAGGTGGTGCCCACAATGCGGTTTTTCTCGAACGAGAAGTAGCAGAAGTTGCAGCCCACGCTGGTGATGATGTAGCGCTCGGCCTTGGAGTTCAGGTAGAGGCTCTTGTCGCTGGAGGTTTCCAGCGGAATGGCCATCGAGCGGAACATTCCGTCGCGCAGGCCCAGACCCACCAGGTAATAGATAGGTTTGTCCTTGGCGCTTTCCTGCACCTTGCGGATCATGGTCTTGTCGACCACGGTGCCGTCCTTAAACTCGCGGATGAAGGCCGACGCCAGCTGGGCGCGGGGAATCAGGTACTCCACTTTGCCCTCAGCCACCCGGGCTACCTGCTTGGTGGAGCCTTCCAGCTGGCGGCGGCGGGTTTCGTCACCCTCCGTCACCGGCTCACTCATTTCGGGGAAGCCCGCGCGCTTGGGCTTGGTGGTTTCGCAGGCCGACAGCAGGGCGGCGGCGGAAAAGGCGAGCAGCAGGAAGGAACGGGAGGGTATGTTCATCAGGATCGGGCGGAACCCCGGGGTTAGCGGGGCTTATAATACTTCTGGGCCTCGGGCAGCTCGCGCTGAATATCCGCAATGCGGGTGCCGTTGGAGGGGTGAGTGGAAAGAAATTCGGGCGGCGACGCCTGTCCGCCGCGGGCGTCCATGCGCTGCCAGAAGGCAATGGCCCCGTTGGGGTCGTAGCCGGCCAGGGCCATAAAGATAAGCCCCAGATGGTCGGCTTCCGTTTCCTGGCTGCGGCCGTACTTGAGCAGGCCTACCGACGAGCCAACCCCGAACGCCTGCAACGCCAGCTGCTGGGTGCCGGGGGCATTGCTGGCCAGCGCCGCCGACAGGGCTTGGCCGCCGTACTGCTGCACCAGGCCCTGGCTGAGCCGCTCGGAGCCGTGCTTGGCTACGGCGTGGGCAATTTCGTGGGCCATGACCACCGCCAGGCCATTCTCGTCCTGGGTGGTGGGCAGAATGCCGGTGTACACGGCGACTTTGCCGCCGGGCATGCACCAGGCATTTTCCTGCTTGTCCTCCAGCAGGTTGTACTCCCACTGGTAGCCGGCCAGCTGGGCCTGGGCATTCTGGGAGCTGAAGTACGATTCCACGGCCTGCTGGATCCGCTGCCCCACGCGCTTGACCAGGGCCGTTTGCTCGGCATTGGTTGAGCGCGGGCTGGTTCGGAGCACTTCGGCGTACTGCTGCTGGGCCAGGCTGATGACTTCGGCATCCGATACCAGGCTGAGCTGGCGGCGGCCCGTAATCGGGACGGTGGTGCAGCCGGCGGCGGCGAGCAGGCCGGCGCAGAGAACAAGCTGTTTGCAGGTGAGCATAGTCAGGGGGGCGCGGGGTGGAAAAAACGGCCGGCGGGCAGCGCGGGGCAATGGGAGCTATACGTCGGGCGGCGGGTAAAATGTTTGGGGCCGGCCTCCAACGGGAAGCGCAGCGGCTACGTAGGCAGCATTCCGGGTTTTTCGGGGCCGGGAATTAGCGCTATTTTTGACCGATACCCGTTCCTCCTTGCCTTTCCTCCATGAAAATAATCTGCATCGGCCGCAACTACGCCGACCATATTGCCGAGCTCCAGAACGAAACACCCGACGCACCCGTCATCTTTTTGAAGCCCGATACGGCCCTGCTCCAGCGCAACCAGCCCTTCTTCTACCCCGACTTCTCCCAGGACATCCACCACGAGATTGAGCTGGTGCTGCGCGTAAGCAAGAACGGCAAGAACATCGACGAGAAGTTTGCCCCCACCTACTTCGACGCCATCGGCCTGGGCATCGACTTCACGGCCCGCGACCTGCAAAGCCAGCTCAAAGGCAAGGGCCTGCCCTGGGAGCTGGCCAAGGGCTTCGACGGCTCCGCGCCCCTGGGCGCTACCTTCCGGCCCGTGGCCGACTTCGCCGACCTGGCCGACATCAACTTCCACCTCGCAGTAAACGGGGAAGTACGGCAGCGCGGCAACTCGGGGCTGATGCTCCACCCCTTCGCGGCCATCATCAGCTACGTGTCGCGCTTCTTCACCCTGAAAATGGGGGACCTGATCTTCACCGGCACGCCCAGCGGCGTGGGGCCCGTCCGGATCGGCGACCAGCTCACGGGCTACATTGAGGGCGAGAAGATCCTGGACCTGGCGGTGAAATAGCCGGCGGCAGTACCTGTTTTTGTTGATTGCGCCGTTGTAAGGCTGGTCTTTTTCCCGCCTGTCATCCTGAGTCTGCGCAGGACCTTCTCACGTTGAAGCGCCTCGTTCAACCGGCATAAGGTCCTTCGCTCTGCGCAGGATGACAGACGAAAAAAAGCTCCTTTGCCGGCACTTGTGCCTGTTGATTTGATTTTTCTGAATGCCGACTACCTCTTTGCCTACCTCGCCGCGCCGGCTGCTCAGCCTGGCTTTGCCTTTTCTGCTGCTCCTGGGGCTGCGGCCCACCTCCTGCGGCGGGCAGGAAGCCGATACGGCCGACGAAAAAAAGCCCCGGCCCGCCACGGTGCCCGCCGCCCGGCCCGCGGTGCCCAACGGCTACTTCCTGCTGCCCATTAAGCCCGGGCAGCCCAACTACCTGGCCGCCAGCATGGGCGAGCTGCGCCCCAACCACTTCCACGGCGGCCTCGACATCAAGACCGACGGGCGCACCGACCTGCCCGTGCACGCCTCGGCCGACGGCTACATCTCCCGGCTCAAGCAAAGCAGCTTCGGCTACGGCAACGTGCTCTACATCACCCATCCCAACGGGCTGGTAACGGTGTACGGCCACCTGAACCACTTCCTGGGGCCGGCCGCCCAGGCGCTGCTGCAGAAGCAGTACGAGAAGCAGACCTACGAGCAGGAAATGTTCTTTGCCAAAGACCAGATTCCGGTGCAGCGGGGCGAAATCGTGGCCTTGTCGGGCAACACCGGCGGGTCGGCGGGGCCGCACGTGCACTGGGAGGTGCGCGACGCCCAGGACAACCAGCTCAACCCCCTGCAGTGGGGCGGGTTCGCCGAAATTCAGGACCACGTGGCCCCCACGCTGCAGGCCTTTGCCGTGGAGCCGCTGACCATCGACGCCCGGGTGGCAGGCAGTTTCACCAAGGCCGTATTCACCCCCAAAGCCGCGCTGCCGGCCGGTGCGGCCCTCGCCTGGCCCGACACCATCATGGCCTACGGCACGGTGGGCATCCTGCTCCAGGCTTTCGACCGGTACGACAACGCCTGGAACAAGAACGGCCTGCAGCGCGTGGACGTGCGCGTGAACGGGCAGCCGCTCTACTCCCACGTCGTGGACAATATCCCGTTTCCGACCGGCACGCGCACCGTCAACCAGCACGTGGACTACGAGTGGATGATGACCCAGGGCCGCACCCTGCAGAAGCTGTTTGTGGACGACGGCAACGCCCTGCCCATCTACACCACCGGCCCCTCGAAGGGCAAGCTGCGGGTGGAGGACGGCCAGGTGTACACCGTGGAGGTGAAGATGAGCGACTCCTACGGCAACGCCACCCCACTCACCTTCGTGCTGCGCGGGCAGAAGCCGGCGTATACCAAAACCCGCAGCGCGGCCGTGAAAAAGCCCGGCCTGCGCTGGGAAGTCACCCGCAACATTCTCAAGGTCATTGCCGCCGACCCCGACACGGCCCGGCACAGCGGCAACCTGACGCTGCTGCGCGGCTCCCGCCGGCTTGAGCTTACGCCCAGCTACACCGCCCAGAGCCAGACCGTCTACCTCTACGACCTGCGCGCCGGCCGCCCCGACTCCCTGAGCTTCGGCGGTATCACCAAGCGCTTCGACCGGCAGGCCCTGATTCCGGCGGGCACCGAGCAGGGCTTCACCGACAGCTTCGTGAGCCTGCGCTTCGGGCCCCAGACGCTGTTTGACACGCTCTACCTGCAAACCAGCTACAAGGACGGCGCCTGGACCGTGCACCACCCCCGCCAGTCGCTGTACCTGCCGCTGGGCGTCACGCTCAAGCCGGCCACGGAAGTGCCCGACAAGGAGCACTCGGCGGTGTACTCGGTGAATGCCCGCGGCGCGCGCGCCTACGTGGGCGGCAAGTGGGACGGCAACCAGATTTCGTTTATGGCCAAGACGTTCGGGCAGTTCCGCATCTTCGCCGACACCATTCCGCCCACTGCCCGCCTCGTGAGCCGGGGCGCGGCCGGCCTCGTGTTTCAGGTCGGCGACAACCTCTCGGGCCTGGCCAGCTACCAGCTGCTCATCGGGGGCCGGTTCCGGCTGCTGCGCTACGAGCACAAGAACGCCACCCTGTTTACCGAGCGCCAGGACACGCTGGGCCCGCCCCTGCGCGGCCCCGCCACCCTGCGCCTTACCGACCAGGCCGGCAACGAAAAGGTCATCAACCTGAATCTGTAATACCGGTAGCTGCCCGCCGCCGGTGACAACGAGCGTGGAAGCGGTGGCAACGAGCGTGGAAGCGGTGACAACGAGCGTGGAAGCGGTGGCAACGAGCGTGGAAGCGGTGGCAACGACGTTTGAAGCACCGGTAAAGATCTTCCGAGTGGTGGGAATCACCTTATTACCAGCGTGAAGAATGTTTTAAGCGCCGCCGAAGATCTTCTCAGCAGCTCAAACCACGTTCGAAGCGGCGTGCAGCTGCTGCGGGGCGGCGCTACCCGCTTTCTTTTCGCCAACACCCGCCCGCCGGCCGCGTAAGACCACACTCCACCACCCGCTAACTGCTCCCGAATTATGGCTAAGAAGAACCTGATCAAGCGGCCCCAGCCCGGGCTCTATACCGCGGCCGCGGCTTTGGTGGGTACCGGGGTGGCGGCTTTCCTGTACGCCAAGCGCCAGCTGCGCCCCGAGCTGCCCACCGTGCCCCACGTCGACGTGAAGCGCTATATGGGCCTCTGGTACGAAGTGGCTCGCCTGCCCACGCGCTACGAAAAGGACTGCCAGCACGTGACAGCCCACTACCGCCTGATGCCCGACGGCAAGGTGAGCATCCTCAACACCTGCCATAAGCACGAGCTGGAGGGGCCGGTGGAAAAGGCCAAGGGCACCGCCCGCGTCGTGGATAAGCACACCAACGCTAAGCTCAAGGTGAGCTTTTTCTGGCCCTTTGAGGGCGACTACTGGATTCTGGACCTCGATTATGTGGATTACCAGTACGCCCTGGTGGGCGGACCCAACCGCAAGAACCTCTGGCTGCTGAGCCGCCACCCCCACCTCGACCGCACCTTCCGCGACCAGCTGGTGGCCAAGGGCCGGGAGCTGGGATTTCCGGTGGAAAACCTCATTTTTACCGGCCAACCCGTAACCGACCACGACTAATGATGCTGACCGCCGGCACTGCCGCCCCCGATTTTGAAGCCCCCGACCAAGACGGCAACCTCATCCGCCTTCGCGACCTGCGGGGCAAAAAGGTGGCCCTGTACTTCTACCCCAAAGACGACACGCCCGGCTGCACCGCCCAGGCCTGCAACCTGCGCGACCACCAGGCCGAGCTGACCGCCGCCAACGTGCAGGTTATCGGCGTGAGCGTGGATGGGGAGAAGTCGCACCAGAAGTTCGCCCTGAAGTACGAGCTGCCCTTCCCGCTGCTGGTCGATACCGACAAGAAAATAGTGGAAGCCTACGGCGTGTGGCAGGAGAAATCGATGTACGGCCGCAAGTACATGGGCACCATGCGCTTCACGTTTCTCATCGATGAAAACGGCCTTATCGAGAAAATCATCGAGAAGGTCGATACCAAGAACCACGCGGCCCAGCTACTGTAGGCCTCACCCCCGGCCCCTTTGCCTCCCCCCCGGCCCGCTCCCAAGGACAGGGAGCCTGATGGCGCAACCGGACAAACGCCTCAGCTTTTCAGCTGAGGCGTTTGTATTCAACGACTGGTTAAACAGCTGACGACTCCGCGTCGTCCGGGTCGTCAGGCTCCCCTCTCCTTGGGATAATGCGCATTAAGCATTTGCGGGCCGGGGGTGAGGTGTGGCCACTTCGCCAAGAACCTTACCTTTGCCCGTCTAAACCCTCCTACTCAATTCCATGTCGCAGGACGCTACGCTCACCCAGAACTCTTCTTCGGAAACCTCCGCCCCCCAGACCGCCAAAAGCGTCGCGGAGCTCCAGCAAATTGCCGCGCAGGTGCGCCGCGACATCGTGCGCATGGTGCACGCCGTAAACTCCGGCCACCCCGGCGGCTCGCTGGGCTGCACCGATCTGCTGGTGGCGCTGTACTTCCGCATCATGAAGCACGACCCGAGCTTCAACATGAACGGCGAAAACGAAGACCTGTTCTTTCTGTCGAACGGTCACATTTCGCCGGTTTTTTACTCCGTGCTGGCCCGCGCGGGCTACTTCCCGGTCAGTGAGCTGAGCACGTTCCGCAAGCTCAACTCGCGGCTGCAGGGCCACCCCGCCACCCACGAGCACCTGCCCGGCATCCGCATTGCCTCCGGCTCGCTGGGCCAGGGCTTGAGCGTGGCCACCGGCGCGGCCCAGGCCAAAAAGCTGAATGGCGACGCCCGCCGCGTGTACGTGCTGATGGGCGACGGCGAGCTGGAAGAAGGCCAGGTGTGGGAAGCGGCCCTGTATGCCCCCCACCACAAGGTCGACAACCTGATTGCCATCGTGGACCGCAACGGCCAGCAGATTGATGGCAGCACCGCCGAAATCGGGGGTCTGGGCAACCTGCGCGCCAAGTTCGAAGCCTTCGGCTGGCGCGTGCTTGAGGCCGACGGCAACCAGTTTGAAACCCTGCTCCCGGCCCTGGAAGAGGCCAATTCCCTCACCGGCCAGGGCCAGCCCATCATGCTGCTCATGGATACCCAGATGGGCTACGGCGTCGACTTCATGATGGGCTCCCACAAGTGGCACGGCGTGGCGCCCAACGATGAGCAGCTCGAAAAGGCGTTGCAGCAGCTGCTGGTGGAGCAGGCCGGCGACTACTAGAGTTCGGGGGCCGGTAGGGTCATTCCGAGCGAAGTCGAGGAATCTCGCGTGCTGACGGCGGAGTACTAATCCAACGGCACCACGCAAGATGCTTGGACTGCGCTCAACCTGACGGCCTTATGAATCACCAAGTCCACTTTTCACCCCGTCAGGCCCCCCGTATGCGTCGCCTGCTGCTGACTTTGTGCTCGTTGCTGCTCCTGACTTTCGGGTCGGGCCGGAACCTGCACGCCCAGAACGCCGAGCCCGAGAAGCCCAAAGTCACCCGTATCCTGTTCGTGCTCGACGCCTCGGGCTCGATGATGGCGCCCTGGGAAGGCCGCCCGCGCTGGGACGTGGCCCGCAGCCTGCTGGCCAAGATGGTGGACTCGCTCAACGCCTACCCGAACCTGCAGCTGGGGCTGCGCGCCTACGGGCATCAGCATCCCAACTCGGAGAACAACTGCGAGGACTCGAAGCTGGAAGTGCCCTTTGCGCCCAAAAACGCCAGGGCCATCAAAGCCCGGCTGGCCACGCTCAAGGCCCAGGGCAACACCCCCATCACGTATTCCATTCTGCAGTCGGCCAACGACTTTCCGGTGGACAGGAACTCCCGCAACGTGCTCATTCTGATTACTGACGGGCTCGAGTCGTGTAAGGGCGACCCCTGCGCCACCTCGGTGGCGTTGCAGCGCAAGCACGTGTTTCTGCGGCCCTTCATCATCGGGCTGGGCGCCGAGCGGGACTTCGGCAAGCAGCTCGAATGCCTGGGGCAGTACTACAACGCGGCCGACGTGAGCACCTTCCGCACCATCCTCGACAACGTCATCTCCCAGACGCTCACCAAAACCACCGTCAGCGTAAACCTGACGGATGAAATCGGCAAGCCGGTGGAAAGCAACGTGAACATGACGTTCGTGAACAACGTGACCGAGACGCCGGAGTACAACTACGTGCACTACCGCGACGCCCAGGGCAAGGCCGACGTGCTCGACATCGACGCGCTGCAGGGCTACGACCTGGTCATCAACACAGTGCCGCCGGTGCGCCAGGCCAACCTGCCCATCAAGCCCGGCCGGGCCAACGTGCTGACCTACAAAACGCCCCAGGGCACGCTGAGCCTGCAGGCGCCGAACATTTCGCCCAACCCCTACGGCAAGGTCGACGCGGTGGTGCGGGCCGCCGGCAGCGGGGCCACGGTGGTTAGTTTACCCTTCGGTACCCGGCAAAAGCTGCTGGCCGGCCCCTACGAGGTGGAGCTGCTCACGCTGCCCCGCCTCACGCGCCGCATCAGCATCCGGCAGGGCCAGGAAACGACCGTGACCTACGACGCGCCCGGGGCCCTGAACATCGTGACGGACCTGAAGGGCTTCGGTAGCATCTACCGGCTCAACAACGACGACTCGCAGACGTGGGTGTACAACTTGCCCGAGGGCAGCAGCAAGCTCACCCTGCCCATGCAGCCCGGCGTGTACCGCTTAGTGTTCCGTACCCGCACCGCCACCGGCAGCAAGTTCACCGACGTGCGCAGCTTCTCCATCCGCAGTGGGCAGACCAGCTCGGTCAGTATGTTCAGTAAATAGCTTTTTTTCATATCTGTCATCCTGAGCAGAGCGAAGGACCCTCCTCGGACAAACCGCCAAGCCCCTTTCAACACTCTTCACCCAAACTCCTTTGTCATCCTGAGCATACCGCGCCTAAAGCGGTGACGAAGGACCTTCCTCTTCTACCCTCAAAAGCCCCTTTCAACGCTCTGATGTTTGCCCATTGCTACTACGTCTACCTCGTCACGAACCCCGCCAGAACGGCGGTGTACACCGGCGTGACCAACGACGTACGGCGCCGCATTCAGGAGCATTTCGACAACCGCGGCAACCCCGGCACCTTCGCCGGCCGCTACTTCTGCTACAACCTCGGGCATTGTGAGCCCTTCGAGCACATGGAAGGCGCCATTGCCCGGGAGAAGGAAATCAAGGGCTGGAAGCGGGCGAAGAAGGATGCTTTGATTGCAACTACTAACCCGCAGTGGCTAACCCTGAACTACGCGGAGCTGTGAGATGCGTTGAATGGAGCTTTTCGCTTAACGGAGGAAGGTCCTTCACTCCGCTTCGCTGCGTTCAGGATGACAAAAAGATAAAAATCCAAGTCCCCAAGACCCTAAGTTCCCAAGACCCCAATATGAAAGACTTCCCCTACACCGAATCAAAAGACACCCGCTCCGGCTTTGGCGTGGGCTTGCACGAGTTGGGCAAAACCAACCCCAACGTGGTAGCCCTCTGCGCCGACCTCACCGGCTCGCTCAAGATGGATGCCTTTAAGAAGGATTTTCCCGAGCGGTTTTTCCAGGTCGGCATTGCCGAAGCCAACATGATGGGTCTGGCCGCGGGCATGACCATCGGCGGTAAAATCCCGTTCACGGGTACCTTCGCCAACTTCAGCACCGGCCGCGTCTACGACCAGATTCGCCAGAGCATTGCCTACTCGGGCAAGAACGTGAAGATCTGCGCCTCCCACGCCGGCCTGACCCTGGGCGAAGACGGCGCCACCCACCAGATTCTGGAAGATGTGGGCATGATGAAGATGCTGCCCCACATGACGGTCATCAACCCCTGCGACTTCAACCAGACCAAAGCCGCCACCATCGCCATTGCCGACTACGAGGGCCCGGTGTACCTGCGCTTCGGCCGCCCCGTGGTGCCCAACTTCACCCCCGCCGACCAGAAGTTCGAAATCGGCAAAGCGGTAATGCTGAACGAAGGCGCCGACGTGAGCATCTTCGCCACCGGCCACCTGGTTTGGAAAGCCATCCTGGCCGGTAAGATCCTGGCCGAAAAAGGCATCGACGCCGAAATCATCAACATCCACACCATCAAGCCGCTTGATGCCCAGGCTATCCTGGCTTCGGCCCGCAAGACGCGCTGCGTGGTCTCGGCCGAGGAGCACCAGATGAACGGCGGCCTCGGCGACTCCATCGCCCAGCTGCTGGCCCGCGAGGAGCCCCTGCCCCTGGAAATGGTAGCCGTCAACGACTCCTTCGGCGAAAGCGGCACCCCCGACCAGCTGATGGAGAAATACGGCCTGCTGGAAAACGACATCGTGGCCGCCGTGGAGAAGGTGCTGGCCCGCAAGGCGAAGTAGGTTTTAGGCTGAGTAGCTACGAAAACCGCCCCGGTTGCTTGATGGCAGCCGGGGCGGTTTTTTTCTTACGACCGGTACGGCTTGGCGATGTGGCGGTATTTGAAAATCGTCAGCCCGTAACTGCTGCTGAATAAAGTTACAAAAGTTGATGATAAGAACTAATGCCCGGCTTTATTCTTCACCCGGAACTGAAGCCCAATAGCGAACAAAAAGCTGAGAACATATTCGTCACCCGCCATATTGCCAAACCGCCTGTTGGCTGTAGTTATTTTTTCTCGTTGCTAATCTTCTCTTTTTGTATCGGTGAATAATCTGTTTTAGATTGTCCGTTTACTTGTATTTTGTCAAAGTAACATTTTACACCTGTTGCTGAATTCATATCTTCCACATTTTGGATGTGAAAATGTAAATGAGGTTCAGATGAGTTACCTGAATTTCCACAAAGTCCAAGTAGTTGTCCTTGTTTTATTTTTTGTCCTTGTTTGACTGCAATTGAATGTTGTTTGAAGTGAGCAAAAAACAAATACTCGTTGTTTTGTGTCTTTATAATGACTGTGTTTCCTGGAACGTAAACAGGATTTAAAATTCCTGGCACATTGTCTTTAACTCCATCAACTACCAAAACAACCTCTCCATCGCAAGGTGCAATCAGGTCTTTTCCAAAAGCATAATAATCTTCATTTATTTTTCCGTCTGTCTTATAAGAATTTCCTTTGTCGTTAGTTATTACAATATCAAAAGCATTTTTTTGAGCTTCACTTTCAACGTGATAATTTAATTCTTTAGTGTCGCCACCCCAAATTACCGTCCAATCATTTTTAAAGGGAAGAATTAGTTTTGTCTTGTTACGAGTAACTTTTGGCAAATTACTTTCTTTGAAAGGCTTAACTAAAAGTCCATTAATCTTTGAGTTTTTGTCAACGGAAATGTTAACTGCAAATAATGCTCTTTCAAAATTTGTTTTGTATGAAGCGTAAGTCTGCTCATATTTTACAA
This sequence comes from Hymenobacter algoricola, assembly GCF_039539525.1. Classification (NCBI taxonomy): domain Bacteria; kingdom Pseudomonadati; phylum Bacteroidota; class Cytophagia; order Cytophagales; family Hymenobacteraceae; genus Hymenobacter; species Hymenobacter algoricola. The sequence continues at coordinate 66,393 of NZ_BAABDH010000022.1, forward strand.
ATTGTCTTTTTGTAATTTTTCCTACTTGTGTTTTCAGTCCTGCTAAAAATTCTTTTGTTTTTTCAAGCGGCAGTGCGTTTTGCATTTCAGTTGAGAAACTTGAAAATATTGCATCAAAATTGTCTGCATTATAATTCATCTCAAAACTGTCAGCAACGGTTTTGTTTGAGACTTTTTCTGTCTGTCCAAATGCAAAGTTCATAAAAGTTGTCAAGAGGATTGTTACTAAATATTTTTTCATTCTGTTAGAATTTTGTGAGGTCTGGTATAATTACAGCCAACGGTTTGCAGCTACAAGAAGTTGGCGATTTTCACCACAAATGTTGATGCTGAGAACCAAAGTTTGATTAACCACAAATGTGTCTTCGGAGCACTGAACCGCCACTTTTGCCAAACGCCTGTTATAGGTAGGCGTTCTGTCCACTGTGTCGTTATTGTTACCAAATAAAATCAATATCTGCAAATGTTTCGCTTGTTTTAAAGTCATTGTTAGTTCCAAAATAAATTTCGTCTTCGTGAAAGAAAAGTAAAGCCCAGTTCAAACTGTGGTCAATAATTGTCAAGTCGTCTGAGCCACCATAATAAAAACTGTCGAAGTATTTTATTAAAAGTTTCCAAGGAACAATCATTGCGTCTGTCTCGTCCCAAGAAAGAAAAACAGGCTTGTCAAAAGGAAGTCCGCGATGGTAAAGCCATTTTTTAATTTCTTTTTCGTTGCCGTCTAAAATTCTTGTATTGTCAATTGTCCTAAAAAAGTCCTTTTTGAAAGGTATGTCGTTATGCAAATTTGTCTTTGAGATATAGTCCCACAAAAAATTTGCAGCTTCCTTGTCTAACGGTTTCAACTGGTCAAGATGTTGGTCGGGTAATATGTCATACTTCTCCTCCGTAAAACGCCATTTTCGTCCAAAGTCGTCCATTGGAATTACGTGTTGAAATATGTTATCAAAGTCTATACCCATTTGTCGTTGTGTCGTCTTTTACGCTTACCTACGTTTCGCAGCTACAAGAAGTTGGCGATTTTCACCACAAATGTTGATGCGGAGAACCAATGTTTGATTAACCACAAATGTGTCTGCGGAGAACTGAACCGCCAATTTTTTGTAGGTGCTGTTATGTGTAGCCTTGCTTTCCATCGTTGTCGTTAAAATTTTATTTTGTCACGTTTGCAAAAGTATTTTGGGTCAATTTCCGAAGTCACGCAGCCACCGTCATAATAATTTTTATTGTCGTAGGGTGTGAGTGTCGTGTCGCCTTTACTGTCAACGCGTTGAATAACTATTGCACTTCCAAGTCCGTAACGAATTGTAACTGTCTGGTCGTGCTTATTACACTTTGGGCAAATGGTTTTTCCAAAATGCTTTTTATAGTCCTTTGGCACTTTGAAAGTCAACGAAACCGTGTCTTTGTCTGTTGGCTTTATTGTCTGAACGTAAGTGTCGCCAACGCCAATACCGCGATAATAAATGTCAAATTCTTTGTCAGCTATTGCAGAAATTTTAAAGGTTCCGTCTTGTTGAACTATGTTTCTCGCAATTACTAATGTGTCAACCCGAAATTCAATGTAAAGTCCCAAAACATTGGCTTTGTTTTTTTCGTCTGTTGTAACTTTCCCAATGAAAATAGTTTCTCTTTTTGGTGTCGAAAAACCCAAAGTCAAAATGGTCAATATTGTCAGCGTGAGTGTCTTCATAAGGTTACACATAACGGTTTGCAGCTACAAGAAGTTGGCGATTTCGAAGACGAAAACTGTCTGCCACCACAAAACTTGATACGAAGCACAAAGCTTCATTTAACCACTGAACCGCCAATTTCTTGTAGGTGCTGTTATGGGCTGGGCTTCTTTGTCCTTCGTTTCTGCTGCTCATTTTTTATACTTTTTTCTATTGTCGTTGCTGAAAATTATTGGAAGTATCCAACTTCTTCTTTCAAGTTTTTCGTGTCGATAAAAAACGTCCCACTCTGGAATGGCTTTTACTACACGTGTTGCTTCTTGGTCAAAAATTGTGTCGTAACCTCTCATTACTTTAGCGCTGTCAACTACACCATTTTCGCTTGCTGAAAACTGAACATAAACTTTAATGACTTTGTCGTCAAGTTTAGGTAAGTTAGTCCAGTTGATATTTGAATAAATAAATTCCCTTAGTTTCTCTACGTCTTGACTATAAACTGATTGCCGTGATTTAGAATTGTCGTATGTTTTTGTCCCAATAAGTTGGCCATTTTTGAATTGCAACTCTAATTCCTTTTCATAAAGAGAACCGTAACCCATATGAACATAATATAATTGCCTTCCTTTCGGTGCTATAATATTAGCAGAAAACCAGTCCGCTTTGACCTTTCCATTAATAAACTTGTTGCCAAATAATTTATTTAAGTCAGCTTTAACACTGTCCTCATAAAAACAACAACTGAAAATTCCCGTTAAGTAAAGTTGGTCATTTATAATTATCCACTCTGCTTCATATCCTCTCCAACACGCTGTCGACATACAACCTTCATTGTCACCGAAAAATTTAGGTCGTAATGAGTCATTATTGTAAAGTTGTTCGAGTGGATTTGCAAAAATTGAGAGAGTGTCGCCCTTATAAATTAGTCTGTCTGGGATTTGACCAGTCGCAAAGGATTTAACCAACGGAAATGTCAGAAATAAAATAAATATTATCAGCTCGTTTCGTTTCATCGTTGTCGTCTGTTAGCCTTGCCCATAACGGTCGGGTATTGCTGCAGGCAGGGAATTCATTGCTGTGTCCGACCCCAACCGCTGCTGAATAAAGTTATAAAGTAAAAGATAACAAACAAAAGCCCAACATTGCTCGTCCTGCCCCCAACCGAAGCTGATAGCGAACCGCAGCCGAAGATAACAACGTCCAGCCCTGCTTGCAGCAATACCTTTGTTAGCGGTATGTGGCTTTTCTATATTCTTTATTTAAAGTTATTCCATTTGTAATTGTCCAAAGAAAAACAGCAAGCCCAATAAATATCCCAAGTCGTTCACTAAGTTCGTACGGCAAGAAAGCAAGTCCACTCAATAAGGATGTCAATGCAATTTGTGTCAGGGTAATTTCTTTCTTCAATATGAATTTTGTCAATAATTGAAACAGTAAAGAGCCTAAAAGTCCTGCTAAAATTGTTATGTATTTTATTTGTCCTTCAGCTGAAAAGAGCCATACGCTTCCGTGATAAATTCCAACTGAAAGCACAAAGTGAATAATTCTATGGAAGCTAGAATATTTGATATTGTCTGTTCTGTAATAGCAGGTTGTCAATGGAAAAGTCAACCCTGGTAAAAAAAGCATTAAACTCATAAATAAACCTTTTGTTAAATCTCCATAGTCTAATGACCAACAAAACAGAAAGTAAAGCGCTCCTGCCAAAATTGAATTAAACAGAGGTCTATTCTTATAATAATTGTCTGTCCATTTCATTCTGTAGATTTTCTCTGGTGTCGTCTTGGCCATTACTGCTAACGAGCAGGTATTGCCGATGGTTGGGAATTTGAAAGTCGTCCGCCGGAACCGCTGCTTGGCTTTTTGATAAAGATAAATATTAAGAACTAAAGTTTGGCTTTGTTCGTTAAGCCATGAAGTGAAGTACAACAGAATTACCGCTGCTGATTGTTTCATTGTCGAGCCCAACTATTGGCAATACCAATGTTATGTGCCGTATTTTATTCGCTTGTAAAGTCTATGTCCGATGAAAAATACTCCAATTATGTTTAAGATGTTCCATACTTGTAAGGCAAAATAAAGTAATTTTTCAGTTGAATTCATACTTGCCAAACTCCAATACTCACCTTTCGAACTGTCGTAGTTATCGTCATAACCCATGAGTAAAAGTCCTAAAATTATATAAACAAAAAGGTCTGCGCCAATAATTGCAAGCCAATAAATAATGTCAACGAAATGAATTTTTGTCTTAACCATTTTTCTGCTTCATAAAGTTTAAAAGGTCAAGAATATGTTGTTGAGTATGACTGTAAAATGTCAGCTCAAAAAACCAAAGACCGTCAGCCAAACTATTATTTTCTATTCTCCATTTGATTTCTAATAGGTCTAAAATTATATCAGTAAGGTCGTCAATTGCGTCTCCAATTCCGCTATCTTTTGTGTTGTCAATGTCATTAATGTCAAGAATTGTTTTGTAAAACCCGAAGTCTTTAAAATGGCTTGTTACATTTTGTCGAATGTCAGAATATTCAGTTTTATCAAAGTCTGGAAAGGCGGTTTCGTCAAATTTATATTTTATGTCAAAATACAGGTTGTAAATTTTCACAAGGTCTTTTTCCAACAATTTTTCTTTGTCAGTTACTGTCAAGTTAGGTTGAAGTCCATACTTTACAATTTCATTAATTGTAGGAATTAGTTCTGTCATTTTGGTGTCGCTCTAATATGGCACATAACATCTGTATTGCCGCAACTCGACGGCCTTGCAAGTTGCGGCAATACATCTTTAGTACGCAAGTCAGTTGCGGGAAGCATACCAAATGGGTGTGCTTCCCGCAACTCGCCTGATTATAGCCCGAGGCTGTCGAGTGGAGAGGCCGGACGGGTGCGGTGGGCAACATGGGTGTAAATTTCGGTGGTTTTGATACTGCTGTGACCCAGCAAATCCTGGATAACGCGCAAGTCAGTGCCGGCTTCCAGCAGGTGGGTAGCATAGGAATGCCGCAACATGTGCAGCGTGATGGGCCGCAGAATACCGGCCCGCACGGCTGCTTGTTTGATAACCATCTGGAGGCTGCGGTCACTATAAGGCTCGCCGGGGTGCTGGCCTTCGAAGAGAAATGTGACGGGCCGAAACTGCCGGAACTGCTCGCGTAGTAACAGGAGCAAGGATTCGGGCAGGGGCAGGTCCCGGTCTTTTTTGCCTTTGCCGCCGCGCACGTACAGCACCATACGGCGCGAGTCAATGTCGGCGGGGGTAAGGGCCAGCACCTCCCCCAGGCGCAAGCCCAGGCCGTAGGCCAGCATCAGCATGGCGCGGTGCTTGCGGTTGTCGGTGCCTTGCAGCAGGGCTTTTACCTCGCTTTGGGCCAGCAGTTTGGGATTTTGGTGGGCGCGCTTAGGCCGTGGCACGTCATAGTATTGCCGGGGTTGGCCCTCTACCTGCTCATAGTAAAACTTGATAGCATTGATAAGCAGGTTTTGGTACGTTTCGGAAATGCCCGCTGCAACCCGCCCGGCCAGGTAGTCGAGTAGCTCTTGCTTGGTCAGTTCCAGGGGCAGACGCGGGGCATGATGCGCGAGAAAGAGCTGAAAGACGCCGCGGTAGTTCTTTAGGGTGGCGGGGCTGTAGCGTTTCAGAGCAATGAACTGACAGTAGCGGGCTAGCAGCGCCTGGTGCGGGGTAGCAGGTGGCAGTTCGGTGGCCAGGGCCGGGACTGTCGGTATCACTGCCTTTAGCCCAAGCTGGGCGCAGGCAGCTTGGAGCAAGGCTACGGCTTCAGGGGTGGCCGGCAGCAGGTAGCCCCGTGCGGCAGCATCGTAGTAGAGACCCGCGGCTAGCAGGGCGGCGCGCACGGCCGCGTCGGAATACGAAAAAAAAGCCTGAAACTCAGTGCGCGAAGGGCGCAGGCGCAACGATACCGTGGCTTTCATACGGGCAAAGGATAGTGCGGTCAGCCGCAAGGTAGAGCAAGTGTCAGGAACTTTCGCCGGGCTTTTTATCCAGCAGCAACAGCTGCTCGCCCACAATTTCCGTCACGTAGTGCCGTGCCCCGGCCGCATCATCGTAGTGGCGGGTTTTGAGCTTGCCTTCGAGGTATATCAGGCTACCCTTGTGCAGGTACGTCTGGGCCAGCTCGGCCAGGCCTCGCCACAGCACCACCGTATGCCAGTCGGTGCTGGTGTGGGGCTGGCCGCTTTTGTCGCGGTAGGTTTCGGAGGTGGCCAGGGAGAATTTCGCCACGGCCACATTGCCTTCCAGCACCTGTATCTCGGGGTCTTTGCCCAGATTGCCAATCAGCGTTACTTTGTTAAGACCCCGCATAGTTGCTAAAGCTACTCCCGGCCCTATAGGCAGCGCCGGCCGCCCAAGATACTATTTCCCGACTGGCAACGCCCGGCCCGTGCGGCCGGCAGCAAGTAAAAAAGCCGGTTCTATCCCAGCCCGGCCGAGCCAGCCGAGGCCCCGGTTCCGACTTTTTTCCTCTTCGACTAAACCCTGGCGTACTTTTGCCCTCCAACCGCCGCAACCGCCCCGCCGCCCTAACCCGCTCCCTGCTTGGAAGACCAGGACATCCTTGCCAAGTTCGCCGACCCCGCCGCCCGCAACGTGGCCTTCGACCAGCTCGTGCGCAAGTATCAGCAGAAGGTGTACTGGCACGTGCGCAAGATGGTCATCGACCACGACGACGCCGACGACCTGACCCAGGACACGTTCGTCAAGGTCTGGAACCACCTGGGCAACTTCCGCCAGGATGCCTCGCTCTACACCTGGATTTACCGCATTGCCACCAACGAGTGCCTGAACTTTCTGAGCAGCAAGCGGCGCAAGTTTTTCCTGCCGCTTAATGACGTGGGCGCCGAGCTGGCCGCCAAGGTGGAAGCCGACCCCGGCCTGGCCGGCGACGAAATCGAAATCCGCCTGCAGAAAGCCATCCTGCGGTTGCCCGACAAGCAGCGGCTGGTGTTCAACATGCGCTACTACGACGAGACGCCCTACGAGCAGATGGCCGAAATAACCGGTACCAGCGTGGGCGCGTTGAAAGCCTCGTATCATCACGCGGTGAAAAAAGTGGAGCAATACGTCAACGAAGAATCTCACCACGATTAAACCCGGCGGCCCCGGCCGCATCTTAGCTATATGAAAACTCCTTTCCGCCTCGACGAGCACCCGCGCCGGCCCCAGCCGCTGGCCGAGCCGCCGGCCGGCTACTTCGACCGGCTCCCGCGGCAGATCATGACCCGCGTGCAGCCCGCGGCGGCCCGCGAGTCGGGGGCCTGGGGCTGGCTGACGGCGCTGCCCCTGCCGCTGCGCACGGCCCTGGCCTCGGTGGTAGTCCTGGGCGGCTTTGCCGCTTCCTTTCTGCTGAGCCCCAACGCTAGTCCCACAGCGGGCTCTGCTGCCTCGCCTCCCGCGCTGGCCCAGGTGCCGGAAGCCGAGATGGTGCAGTACCTGCTGGCCAGCGACACCCGCGTGTCGCTCAACGATCTGGCCGACCTGCCCGCCACCGACCAGGCCATGCACGGCTATCTGCAGGCCTCGCCCAACGAGCTGCAGGACGCGCTGGACGCCCAGCCTACCGAAGACATCTATCTGTAAGCCACCCTTTGCTAACTCCCTTTGCCCACTCCCTTGTCTGCTTTCCCCATGAACTACCTTCTCCGCAGCCTCCTGGCCCTGCTGCTGCTGGCCGCAGTACCCGGCGCCGCCGCAGCCCAGGGCGGCCGGGGCGGTGGCCGCCAGGCCCGGCTCAGCCAGCTCGAAAACGCCAAAATCGCCTACCTCACCGACAAAATCTCGCTCACCCAGGACCAGGCCCAGAAGTTCTGGCCCGTCTACAACGAATTCACCGACAAGCGCCGCGACATCAATAAGCGGCTGCGGCTGCTGCGCATCGACAACGCCGACGGCCTCACCGACCAGCAGATCAAGGACAACCTGACCCAAGGGCTGGCTTTGCGCCAGAACGAGGTGACGCTAGAAAAGGAGTACTTCGAGAAGTTTCAGAAAGTGCTCAGCATCCGCCAGGTGGGCCGGCTGTTTCTGGCCGAGCGGCAGTTCACCAAGGAAGTGCTCAGGCGCGTTGCCGGGGCCGGCGGCATGAGCGGCGCGGCCCTGCCCGGCGCCGACGACTAGCTCCCGCTTCGGTATCAGGAAAAAAAGGCTGCTTCGGCGGCCTTTTTTGTTGGCCGCCGCCCTGGCCCACGCATGATGCAGTGGCGCATCCCGGCGGCGGCTCATGAAACAATACCGGCGCTTGCGGCGCAGGGCGCGGCGCGGCCAGAATCCGGCGGTACGGACTTTTCCGGCCGCTTGCGGGAAAGTCCGGGGCCCGGCGTGCGTACCTTTACGCCCCGAATCTGTTAAGAGTACCGCATGCTTACTCCCCGCCAGCTTTTCCTGCGCCACCAGGCCCAGACCTCCGACACGCCGCTGCTGCTCGAAATCGAGCGGGCCGAAGGCGTGTACATGTACGCCCCCGACGGTCGCCGCTACCTCGACTTGATTTCCGGTATCGGCGTCAGCAACGTGGGGCACCGCCACCCGCGGGTAGTGCAGGCCATCAAGGACCAGGTAGACAAGTACCTGCACCTGATGGTCTACGGCGAGCTGGTGCAGGCGCCGCCCGCCGCGCTGGCCCAGGCCCTGCACGAAACCCTACCCGCGCACCTGGACAACGTCTTCTTCACCAACTCCGGCACCGAGGCCATCGAGGGCGCCCTGAAGCTGGCCAAGCGCCACACCGGCCGCACCGAGCTGATTTCCTGTCACAACGCTTACCACGGCTCCACCCACGGCGCGCTGTCCATCACCGGCTCCGAGGATTTTCGGCAGAGCTTCCGTCCCCTGCTGCCCGACGTACGCCACCTGCACTTCAACGACCTGGCCGATCTGGCCCTGATTACCACCCGCACCGCGGCCGTCGTTGTCGAAACCGTGCAGGGCGAGGCCGGCGTGCGGGTGCCGCAGCCGGGCTACCTGCCGGCGCTGCGGCAGCGCTGCACCGAAACCGGCACCCTGCTGATTCTCGACGAAATCCAGTGCGGCTTCGGGCGCACGGGCTCGTTCTGGGCGTTTGAGCAGTTCGGCATCGTCCCCGACATTCTGGTGTGCGCCAAGGGCATGGGCGGCGGCATGCCGATTGGCGCCTTCATTTCCTCCCAGCAGATCATGGCCGGCTTCAAAAGCCAGCCGGTGCTGGGCCACTGCACCACGTTTGGCGGCCACCCGGTATCGTGCGCGGCTTCGCTGGCTACGCTGCGCGTGATTCAGGACGAGAACCTGCTGGCGGACGTGCACGAAAAAGCCGCCCGGTTCCGGCGGCTTCTGCAGCATCCGGCCATCCGGGCCGTGCGCGGCCACGGCCTGCTGATGGCGGTGGAGTTTGATTCGTACGCGGTGCTGAAGCCCATTATCGACCACGCCTTGGAACACGAGGGTATTCTGACCGACTGGTTCCTGTTCTGCGACAACTCCCTGCGCCTGGCTCCGCCCCTGACGATTTCCAGCGCCGAAATCGACGAAGCCTGCGCCGCCCTGCTGCGCGCTGTCGACTTCGTGACCAGTGCGTCTTTGGTAGCACAGCGCTAAAAAAGAACGTCATGCCGGGCGAAGTCGAGGCAGCTCGCGTGGCGGCGTTGAAACGGGAATCCAACGAGGCGGGCAAGGTGCTTCGACAAGCTCAGCATGACGTGCTGTATGTTCCGTCCTGCCAGGAAAGGGCGGCTTTACAGCCCGGGGCCGTGGCTGTCTTTCTGGAAGTTGAGGAACGACTGGCTTTCGTCCTTGATCTGCTGGCGCGGCAGGCCGTCTTTCACGCCCATCGAAATCTTGCGGACCAGCACGCCCACAATGGCTTTGCGGAAGCCCAGCTTCTCGGCCATGTCGATGCAGAAGTCCATTTCGTTGTCGTCTACCACGCCGTCGGCCAGCATCATATCCACGAGGTCGAAGATCTGGTCGAACCGCTCGGAGTCGTTGTCGGGCAGCACCAGGTTGACGCTGCCGGAGTTGGCGATGACGCTTTTTACCTCGTCGGTGCGCATGCCGTTTTTCTTGCCTACCGCCACAATGAAGTTGATTTCCCGCTCATCAATGTGGCCGTCCGCCTTCGCCAGGGCGGCCAGATTCATCAGGTGACTCTTCACTTTCTTGGTTTGCTCATTTTCAAAGAAGCCAAACATAGGGAGGGCGTTGCTTAAGTGACGGTGGGAAGTTGAAAGAAAAGCCGGCAGAAACTTGCCGAAAGCACTTGGGAGAGTGGTTAAGATAGGCGCTGCCGGCATATCATCCAATACGCAGTTGCAAAAAAAACAGCCAGCCAGCCCCGTGCAGCCGGGGCATTATCCGGCCGGGAAGCTTTGATTTTAGCCGGGATTCCCCACCTTTGCCTGCTTCACTCGGAACTGAATCTGATTACCTGAGAATATGATGAAACGCATTGCAGTTTTCACCAGCGGCGGCGATTCGCCCGGCATGAACGCCTGCATCCGGGCGGTGGTGCGCACGGCCGTCTACCACGGCATTGAAGTGTACGGCATCATGCGCGGCTACAGTGGCATGATCAAGGGCGAGTTTGTCAAGCTCGACTCGGCGTCGGTGTCGAACACGGTGCAGAAGGGCGGCACCATTCTGAAGTCGGCTCGCAGCCAGACGTTCCAAACCAAGGAAGGCCGGCAGCAGGCCTTCGATCAGCTCGTCAACAACGGCATTGACGGGCTGGTGGCCATCGGCGGCAACGGCACGTTTACCGGCGCCAGCATCTTCGAGCAGGAGTTCGGCATTCCGACCGTGGGCGCCCCCGGCACCATCGACAACGACCTCTACGGCACCGACTACACCATCGGCTACGATACGGCCGTGAATACGGCCCTGGAGGCTATCGACAAGATCCGCGACACGGCCGACTCCCACGACCGGTGCTTTTTCATCGAAGTCATGGGCCGCGACTCGGGCTACATTGCCATTCCCTGCGCCATCGGCGGCGGGGCCGAGATTGTGATGATTCCCGAAACCCAGATGTCGACCGACGCGGTGATTGAAACCCTGAAAGCCGGCTGGAAACGCTCGAAAACCTCGTTTATCGTGGTCGTGGCCGAGGGCGACGAGGAAGGCAACTCCCATGCCGTGGCCAAGCGGGTGAAGGAAGCCATTCCCGAGCTCGACACCCGCGTGACCATCATCGGTCACGTGCAGCGCGGCGGCTCCCCCACCGCCGCCGACCGCCTGCTGGGCTCCCAGATCGGTATTGCTGCCGTGGAAGGCCTCATGAACGGCATGCGCAACGTGATGGCCGGCATCGTGGACCGCAAGCTGGTGTACACGCCCTTCAACGACACCATTCACAAGAAAAAGCTCATCAACCAGAGCTTCATGCGGATGGTGGAAATCCTGAGCGTATAGCGCCTTTTTCCGGTCGTTGCGAGGCACGAGGCCATCCATCCTCTGAGCTAGACCGAACTCCTTTTCAACCGAAAAGCCCCGACGTCAGCCCGACATCGGGGCTTTTCGGCTTAGGTGAGCTTTCGGTACGGCCCACACTGCTCCAGCTGACGCCTCGCCAGGACCGGAAAACGGGTTATTGGCCCAGCTCCACCCACTGATAGCCCGGGTCCCGGCGAAACCAGGTGAGCTGGCGCTTGGCGTAGTGGCGGGTGTTGCGCTTGAGCAGGCGCACGGCTTCGGGCCAGTCGTGCTTGCCGTCGAGGTAGCCGAATATTTCCTGGTAGCCCACGGTTTGCAGCGCGTTGTGGTGGCGGTAGGGCAGCAGCGACTTCACCTCGTCCAGCAGCCCGGCGGCCAGCATCTGGTCTACCCGCTGGTCGATGCGCTGGTAGAGCTCGTCCCGCTCCCGGGTGAGGGCCACTTTCACCACCTCAAACGGCCGCTTTACCCCGGTTTTGGCGGTGTGGAAGCTGGAAAACGGCTGCCCGGTGCTGCGCGTCACTTCCAGCGCCCGCACCACGCGCTGGTGGTTCTGCCGGTCGATGCGGGCGTGGGTGACCGGGTCGAGGCGCGCCAGCTCGGCCACCAGCGGGGCCAGTCCGTGGGCAGCCAGCTCCTGCTGCAGCGCGGCCCGGGTTGCGGGACTGGTGACGGGCATCTCATCCAGGCCCTCGGTGACGGCCTGCAGGTACAGCCCCGAGCCGCCGGTGAGGATAACCAGCGGGTGCTTTCGAAACAGCTTTTCGAGCAGCGCCAGGCAGTCCACTTCGAAGCGGCCGGCGTTGTAGTCCTGGGTGATGCTGTGCGAGTCGATGAAATGGTGGGCCACGCCCTGCATCTCGGCCGCCGTGGGCTTGGCCGTGCCGATGCTCAGCTCCCGAAAGAACTGCCGCGAGTCGGCCGAGACAATGTCGGTGCGGTAGTGCCGGGCCAGCTGCACGCACAGGGCCGTTTTGCCCACGGCGGTGGGGCCGGCCACCACCAGCAGCGTGGGCCCGTTCAGGGGCAGGTCGAATAGATTCAGGTTCATGCGGGAAGGGAATGCGGGGCCACCAGCGCCCCGTAGAGGGCCAGCAGCAGTTGTTCTTCGTGCTGCCAGCTCAGCTCCCGGCGGGCCCGGCGGCAGTTTTGGGCCAGCTGCTGGTAGCGGCCGGGCTCGTCGCGGAGCAGGCGGTTGAGGGCCCCAGCAATGGATTCGGGCGTGAGGTCTACCACTTCCGCCACCTGGTATTGGTCGTTCAGCACCCGGTACTCGGGGAAGTCGACGATCAGCTGGGGAATGCCGGCGTGCAGGTAGTCGAAAAACTTGTTGGCCAGGGAATAATAGTAGCTCAGCCCCTGGTTTTCGAGCAGCATGATGCCTACCGCGGCGTGGCGGGTCACTTCGCGCAGCTCGGCGGGCAGCACGAAGCCGCGGAATTCTACCTTGCCCGCGGCCGGCAGCCCCAGCGCCTCGGCCCGCTGCCGCAACGCTTCCGACAGGTCGCCCTCCCCGCAGACCACCAGCCGGCCGGCCACGGCGGGCATGGCGTCCAGCAGTGCTTCCAGGCCCCGGCCAGCATTCAGGGCGCCCTGATACAGAATATAGCCGTTGGCCGGCGCGGCAGCGGGGGCCGGCGGCAGCTCGGCTTCCTCCCGCCGGCTGATGTTGCGGATAACGGCAAACGGCCGGCCGTAGCGCTGCTCAAACACTTGGGCCAGCGCCGGCCCCACGGTATACGCCAGCTGCGCCCGGGGCACCACAAACCGCTCAAGGCCCAGCCACAGCCGCCGGATGCCGGGGCGGGCCACTACTTCGGGTACCTCCGTAAACAGCTCGTGAGCATCATACACGAAGGGCCGGCCCGCCAGCCGGGCCCGCAGCCACACCGGCAGGGCCGTATCCAGGTCGATGGCGCACCAGACCTGGGCCTGCTGGCCGAGCAGGTAAAAAAACAGCCGCAGGTTGAACTCCAGGTAAAACAGTTTGCCCCGCGTATTCCAGCAGCGCAGCCGGTGCTGGCGATAGGGCTGCGCCGACAGGGGCCGGGAGGTGGGCCACTCGCGGCCCACCAGCAGCACCGAATAGCCGTGCGCCGCCAGGCTGCCGCAGATGCGCTGCATCCGCTGGTCGTAGTTCAGATCGGTGGTGACGGTGAAGAGCAGGGAGGCCATGGCAGGGAAGCAGCACTACCGTCCGCGCGCCGTAAAACGGGAAAAGCCGGATGGTCTGGGATATTTTTGACAAATTTAACGAGTTAAAACCCGTGCGCTGCCTGGACGCCTTCCCGCCGGGGAGCACTGCCCAGCTTACCTACCTGCCTGATGCCTGTTCGCCCTACTCCTCCGGCTGCTTCCGCGGCGGAAGCCGCTGCGGCGGCTCCCGCCGATTTCTACCGCGCCCTGTTCGAAGAGGCCTACGACGCCCTGCTCCTCTACGATGAGCACGGCGGCTTAGTCGACTGCAACCAGACGGCCCTGCACCTGCTGGGCACCACCCGCGCCATGCTGCTCGGGGCCGGGCTGATGGCCTTTGCTCTGCCCCCCACCGACGACCGCCAGGACCACTGGCTGTCGGAACCGATGCTGCACGAAGCCATCCTGACCACTGCCCGCACGGGCGAGAAATTTTCGAAGTGGTGGTACGGGCAGCGCATGGACCGCGAGCCGCTCGACGCCTGGGTGACGCTGCACCGCGTACCCCTGCCGGGGGGGGCCTCGCGCGTGCAGCTCACCATCCGCGACGTAACCAAGGGCCACCGCCGGCACGAAGTATTCACCCAGCAGCAGGTGATTGAGCGGGGCCAGCAGCAGCTGCGCGACCTGCTCAGCCGCACCAACCTGAGCTACGTGCTCGGCGACGAGCTCGGCAACATCGTGGACGTCAACGATTTTTTTCTGGCCTACACCGAGTACACCCGCGAGGAAGTCATTGGCCTGAACTTCTACGAGCTCTTCGCCCTGCCCGCCGAAAAGGAGCAGTTCAAACAGGCCTACCTCGACTGCCTCGCGCAGGAAAAGCTCCAGGACTTCTACGAGCGGGCCCTGCTGACCAAGTCGGGCCAGTCGCGGATGGTGAACTGGCACGCCGAGTTTGCCCGTGACTTTGAGGGTAAGATCACCGGGATTCTGGTAGTGGGCCGCGACTTTACCGACCGCCACATTGCGGCCCGGGCCCTGACCGACAACCGCACCCGCCTGCAGGATTTCCTCGACAATGCCCACGACCTGATTCAGAACCTGAGCATCGACAACCGCTTCCTGTTCGTGAACAAGGCCTGGAAGGAAAAGCTCGGCTACGAGGACGACGACCTGCCCCACCTGACGCTGGGCGATGTGGTGCACCCCTACTACAAGGCCAAGCTGCTCTACCAGCTGCGCAACCTGTACAAGGGCGAAAAGGTGAACAAGCTGGAAACCGTGTTTCTGACCAAAACTGGCAAGCCCGTCCACCTCATCGGCTCCATCAGCTGCTCCTGGCAGGACGATGAGCCGGTGAGCACCCGCGCCATCCTGCACGACATCACCGACCGCATCAAGGCCGAGCGCCTGCAGAAGGTGTACTACAGCATTGCCAACCTGGCCATCAGCTCCAAGGATTTGCACTCGCTCTACGGTGCCATTCACCGGGAGCTGAGCAAGATTATCGAAACCAACAACTTCTTCATTGCCCTCTGCGACGAGGAGCGCACCCAGCTGCAGTTTTCCTACTTCGTCGATCAGAATACCCAGGGCGAGCAGGGCCTGGTGTCGCGGCCGTTTTCGTCGGGAGTTTCCGAGTACATCATCCGCACCGGGCGGCCCCAGTTTCTGCTCCGGCCCGAGCTGGAGGAGCTTATTGCCAACGGCACCATCACGGCCTACGGGCTGATGCCGGAGGTGATGCTGTGCTCGCCGCTGAGCATCGGCGAGCGGATCATCGGCGTGATTACGGTGCAGGACTACCAGCGCGCCGACGCCTACGCGGCCGGCGACATCGAGATTCTGCACTTTATCTCCAACCAGGTGGCCCTGGCCATTGAGCGCAAGCGCAACGAGGTGCAGATTCAGAAGCAGAACGCGCGGCTGAATGCCATTTTTGAAAGTGGCTCCCACCTGATGTGGAGCGTGGATACCCATTCCCGCCTGACTTCCTTCAACCGCAACTACTCGGCTTACTTCCTGCGCCGCAACGGCGTGTACCCCACGCTGAACGTGAACCTCTGGCAGGCCGACCTGGGCATGATGGAGGACGACGCCCGCGAAGCCTTCGTGGAAAACTACCGCCGCGCTTACCAGGGCCAGCCCCAGCGCTTCGAGGTGCGCCTGCGCGACTCCCGCGGCCAGGATACCTGGCGCGAAATCTACCTGAACCCGATTTACCTGGACGACGGCTCGTTCGAGGAAATTTCGGGCATGGCCCACGACATCACCGAAAAAAAACGCTCCCAGCTGGAGCTGGCGGCCCAGGAAGAGAAGTTCCGGGCCATCTTCGAGTCGTTTCAGGACGTGTACTACCGCACTGATGGCAAAGGCGTACTCACGCTCGTCAGCCCCTCGGTGCTCGACATGCTGGGCTACACGCCCGATGAGGTCACCGGTACGCCCATCTACGACTATTACATCAATCCGTCGGAGCGCGAAGGTCTGCTCAACAGCATACGCCTGCACGGGGAGGCCCGCAACTTCGAAATTGCCATGCGCCACAAGTCCGGCCACTCCGTGAGCGTACTGGTGAATGCGCGCATGGTGCAGGATGGCCCTCTGGGCACCGAGGGCATCGGGCGCGACATCACCGAGCTCAAGCAGATGCAGGACGACCTGCGCCGGGCCAAGGACGAGGCCGAAACGGCCCTGGAAGCCAAAACGCAGTTTCTGGCCAACATGAGCCACGAGCTGCGCACGCCCATGAACGGCATCATCGGCATGATTGACCTGCTGCACCAGACCGTGTCGAGCGAGGAGCAGGAAGACTACGTGGATACGCTGCGCAAGTCCAGCGACGCGCTGCTGGCCATCCTGAACGACATTCTGGACCTCTCCAAGATTCAGGCCGGCAAGCTGCAGCTCAGCGAGTCGGGCATCGACCTGCACTACACCCTGGACAAGATCTACTCGCTGTTTGCCAACCGCGCCAACCAGAAGAAGCTCAAGTTCACCTACCACATCACGCCCCACACCCCGCGCTTCATCATTACCGACGAAACCCGGGTACTGCAGATCCTGTCGAACCTGACGTCCAACGCCATCAAGTTCACGGCCGCCGGCACGGTGAGCATCGTCGTCTCGTCGGTGAGCACCGACGGGGTGGAGCACGTGCTGCGCTTCGCGGTGCAGGACTCGGGCATCGGCATTTCGGCGGCCAACGAGAAGCTGCTGTTTACCAACTTCACCCAGCTCGACACCACGCCCACCAAGTCGTTTGGCGGCACGGGCCTGGGGCTGGCCATCAGCAAGCAGCTGGCCGAGCTGCTGGGCGGCGAAATCGGCATCTTCTCCAACGAGGGCGACGGCTCCACGTTCTGGTTTACCATGTGCTGCCGGGAGGCCTTCAACGCCGAGGAAATCGTGCAGGAGCGCCAGGCCTCGCGCGAGCGGAGCCTGGAGGTTATCCGCTTCGAGTCGGCCCCGCGGGTGCTGCTCGTCGACGACAACCCCATCAACCAGAAAGTAGCGACCCGCCTGCTCGACAAGCTGGGCTGCCAGATCGACGTGGCCGGCGACGGGTTCGAGGCCATCAGCAAAGCCACCGCCCCGGAAGCCCAATACGAGCTGATCTTCATGGACATCCAGATGCCGGAAATGGATGGCGTAACGGCCATGCAGGAAATCCGCCGCCGCCTGGGCCACCTGTGCCCGCCCATCGTGGCCATGACGGCTTACTCGATGAAGGAAGACGCCGACCGCTTCGTGCAGCAGGGCATGGACGACTACGTGTCGAAGCCGGTGAAGTCGCAGGCGCTGTATACGGTGCTGCGGCGCTGGACCGGGGCCACCGAGCGGCTCACCACGCTGGGGCTGAGCGCGGGGGCCGAGCCGGACGGGGCCACGGTGCAGGAGCCGCCGGCCCCGGCCCTGCTGCCCGCGGCGGCACCCGAGCCGCCGGCGAATGGCCTGATTGACCCCGAAATTCTGGAGCAGCTGCGCCAGCTGGGCGGCAGCGAGTTTGCGGCCCAGCTCTACGCCGATTTTGAGCAGGAAGCCGGGCAGCTGCTCGACGAGGCCAAAACGCTGGTGCAGGCCGGTCAATACGAACAGATTTTACCACATTTGCACCAACTGAAGGGAACCGGCTTTACCTTAGGCATTAATCCGCTGGCGGAATGTGCCAAACAACTGGAGCATGACCTCAAAGAGGGCCATATCCAGGACGCCGACGCAAACTTTCAGCACCTGCTGCGTTACTTTGCACAGTTCACGGCCGTATACCCGGCCGTGACCAACGCCAGCTGAGCCGGCCCCGGCTTAGCACTCCGACCTCTTCCCCTCCCTCTGACTCTACAACCCAACTCCCATGGCAGATCCCAAAACTATTCTGATTGCTGAAGACAGCTCCGTTATTCTGAACCTGACCAAGAAGATTCTGGAGCTGCAGCAGTACCGTATCGTGTCGGCCAAAAACGGGGGCGAAGTCATCAAGCAGGTGGAAAGCCAGCCGATTGACTGCGTGCTGATGGACATCAACATTCCGGTGAAGGACGGCATGGAGTGCACCCGCGAAATCCGCCGCAATGCCGACCCGCGCATCGCCGCCATTCCCATTATTGCCATCACCGGCAACGCCAACAACTACTCCATGGAGCAGTTTCGCGAGGCCGGCGTCACCGACTACCTGCCCAAGCCCCTCGACTTCGACGCCCTGGTGCGCGTGGTGAAGCAGTACGTCGGGTAGTTAGTGGGGACTTGGGGTCTTGGGATCTTGGGTTTTGTTCCGTAGGAAACACGCCGCGGAACGAAAACCAAGTTCGTAAGTCCTTAAGACCCTAAGTCCCTTTTATGCAGATAACTTTCCTGGGCACCGGCACGTCGCAGGGCGTGCCGATGATTGGCTGCCATTGTGCCGTGTGCCGCTCCGTCGATTACCGCGACAAGCGCCTGCGCGTGTCGGTGCACGTGCAGGTGCAGGACAAAAGCCTGATCATCGACTCCGGCCCCGACTTCCGCCAGCAGGTGCTGCGCGAAAGAATCGACCACCTCGACGCGCTGATCTTTACCCACGAGCACAAGGACCACACGGCCGGCATGGACGACATCCGGGCCTACAACTTCCGGCAGCAGCAGGACATGCCCGTGTACGCCGAGCCGCGGGTGCTCGAGCAGCTCAAGCGCGAGTACGCCTACATCTTTGCCGAGCATAAATACCCCGGCGTGCCCAAGGTGCAGACCATGCCCATCCTGAGCGACACGGACGTGTTCTGGGTGGAAGGCGTGCCGGTGCAGCCCATCCGGGCCCTGCACTACAAGCTGCCGGTGCTGGGCTTCCGCATCGGCAGCTTCACCTACATCACCGACGCCAACTACCTCTCGCCCGAGTCGCTGGAGCTGGTGCGGGGCTCGGAGGTGGTGGTGCTGAATGCCCTGCGGCACGAGCAGCACATTTCCCACTTCAGCCTGCAGGAAGCGGTGGACATCCTCACCGAGCTGGCGCCCCGGCAGGGCTACCTGACCCACATCGGCCACCAGCTGGGCCGGCACCGCGACGTGGAAGCTACCCTGCCGGACTTTGTGCGGCTGGCGTATGATGGGCTGCGGCTCACGCTGTAGGTTTATTTAAGATTCGGGCTCCGTGCACAACAACTACTACTTCCTGCGCCAGCTGGCCCCGGCCCTCACCCAGGCGCTGGCCGGCTTTCGGGTGGCGGCCTGCTTTTCCCAGGAAAAAGATGAGCTGGTCATCGGCCTGACCAAGGGAGCGGAGGAGTTCTGGCTGAAAGCTCAGCTGTCGGCCGCCTTTCCGCTGCTGGCGCTGCCCGAAACCTTCAACCGGGCCCGGGCCAACTCCGTGGACCTGCTGCCCGACCTGCTGGGCAAAGTGGTGATGCGGGCCAGCGTGTTTCTCAACGACCGGGTGCTGCAGCTGCATTTCCAGGGCGATGCTACCCTGCTCTTCAAGCTCTACGGACCCCGCCCCAACGCTATTTTCCGGCCTGGCCCCGCGGCGCCGGCCCAGCTGTTTCACCAGCGCTACACCGCCGATGCCGACCTGGCCCCCGCTCCCACCGCCCCGGCTCCCGACCCCGACAAACCGCTCCGCCAGTACCCCGCCCTCGGCGACCTGCCGCCGCGCTACCTGCGGGCCCACGGCTACGACAGCGCCGACCAGGCGGCCCGCCAGCAGCTGGTGCAGGATGTAGTAGCCCAGCTGGAAAATCCGCCCCAGTTTTACCTCACGGCCGTCGAGGGCAAAAGCCGGCTCACCCTGCTGCCCGTGGGCGAGATTGAGCAGGCCCTGCCGCCCGACCCGGTGGCGGCCCTGCGCCTGTTCGTGCGCCTTACCCTGGGGCGCCGGGCCTACGAGGCCGAGCTGCGGCAGGTACGGCAGGTGCTGGAAAAGCGCGCCGACGAGGCCACCACCAGCGCCGCCCACGCCCGCACCCGCCTGCACGCGCTGGAGCACACCGTGGGCTACCGCCAGACTGCCGACCTGATCATGGCCAACCTGAGCAATATTCCGCCCGGGGCCGCGCAGGTGGAAGTGCTGGATTTCTACCAGGAAGACCAGCCGCGCGTCATCAGGCTCAAGCCCACTGAAACGCCCCAGCGCACGGCCCAGAACTTCTACCGCAAGGCCAAAAACCAGCAGATCGAAACCAAGGAATTGCTTGAGCGCAGCGAGCGGCGCGAGGCCGACGCTTTCTGGTGCCTGGAGCGCCTGGAAGAGCTGGCGGCCATCACCGACCTGCGGACCCTGCGCGCCTGGCGTAAAACCCACGACCTGCTGCCCGCCACCAAGGCAGTGGAGGCTGCGGAGCTGCCGTTCAAGGTGTTTACCGATTCGGGCTTTACCATTCTGGTGGGGCGCAATGCCCAGAACAACGACCTGCTCACCCAGCGCTACGCCCACAAGGACGACCTCTGGCTGCACGCCAAAGACGTCACCGGCTCCCACGTGGTGATCAAGCATAAGTCGGGGCAGGTGGTGCCGGAGCCCGTGGTGGAGCGCGCGGCGCAGCTGGCCGCCTGGTACTCGCGGCGCAAAAACGACTCGCTCTGCCCCGTCACCGTTACGCCCAAGAAGTTTGTGCGCAAGCGCAAGGGCGCCATTGCCGGGCAGGTGGTGGTGGAGCGCGAGCGGGTGGTGCTGGTGGTGCCCGCCAATCCGTTTGAGCGGGTCAGCTAGCAGGGCCCGGAAAGCAAAAAATCCGCTTCAGCCAGGCTGAAGCGGATTCCGTCGCTGTGCGCGCGGGGAGATTCGAACTCCCACACCCGAAGGCACCACCCCCTCAAGATGGCGTGTCTACCAGTTTCACCACGTGCGCGACTGATTGTACTAACTCTTTACTCTGCCAACAGCCGAAGCTGCAGCACTTCACTAAGGCGGTGAAGTGGGGACAAAAGTAGCCGGTTGAGCCAACCGGTGCAAGTCGGAAAGCGTTTTTTCTGCGAAAAAAGCCTTTTCCCTCTGCCATTTTCACCCTGACCAGCTAATACTCAGGGCTCAAGGCGAGTGGAAAAGATTCAGGCAGCCGGCAATAAGCAGCTCGTCTCCGCCACCAAACCAAAAAGGCCCGGCATCTTCCGATACCGGGCCTTCTGGCGGGCTGCGGCGGACTTAGTCGGCGCGCGCCAGGGGCGTATCCACTACGTGCTCCGACACGAACCACACCTGCATTTCGTTGGTGCGCATCACCTGGCTTACCACCAGGTCGTTGGTGCCGTCGTCGCCGCTTTCGTCGGCGCGCTTGGCAAAGTCGTGGCTGTTCTTGAGCATAATCTGGTGGGCTTCCAGCAGGCGCGATACCTGCACCGGCGCTTCCTCCCGGTCCCTGGGCGGGCGCGGAATGGTCGTCAGATCGGCTACGTCGGCGGCCATGGCAATGGCGACGCCGCCCAGAATCTGAATTCGCTCAGCAATGGTGTCGACCAGCACGCTTTGCTCCTCGTAATGCTTGTCGTAGAGCAGGTGGAGCTGGTAGAACGTGGGGCCGACCACCTGCCAATGGTGCTTTTTGTACAGGTCGCGCAGGGTGATGGTGTCGGCCAGCATCTGGTTGAGCATCGTCACGCTGTCCATGCGCACCTTATCGGCCAGCCCGATCGGCAGGCGCTGCGACACGGTGCCGTACTTCTGCAGGGGCAGCGGCGAGCCGGTCTGCTGGTTGAGGACGGGCTGCACGCTGGATTGGGACAAGCCATTGCTCTTGGCCGCCGAGGCGGGCTTGGCAGCAGATTTAGGAGCAGCCGCTTTGGCGGCGGGTTTCTTGGTGGTGTCTTTGGTGGCCATAGGGTTGGATTGCTGAGAAGAACGGGCGGTGGTAAATCCGTACCACGCGTCGCCACCTGCTTTACGCACGAATGCGGGGGAGGTTTGCCCGGCGGCGCAGTTGCTATGCTGAGCGCCGGCGCCGCACCGCTTTCGCACCGAGCCGGGCTTCCGCAGAAATGCGCGTACTTGAATTTCGTTTTCCTCCTGCCTTGCTGCCATGCACCCCCACCACCATCCCCACCCCGAAGACCACCTGACCAGCTCGGCCATGCTCCAGGATATCGTCATTGGCTTATCCGACGGCCTGACGGTGCCCTTTGCCCTGGCCGCCGGCCTGAGCGGGGCCGTGGATTCGTCGGCGCTGGTCATCACGGCGGGGCTGGCCGAAATTGTGGCGGGCTCCATTGCCATGGGCCTGGGCGGGTACCTGGCGGGCCGCACCGAGGTAGAGCACTACGACGCCGAGCTGGCCCGGGAGCACCGCGAGGTGCAGGAAGTGCCGGAAGTGGAGCGGGCCGAGGTGCGCGACCTGCTGGCCGAAATCGGCTTGTCGGAAGCCACCCGGGAGCTGGCCGTGCAGGAGCTGACGGCCAACCCCGAGCAGTGGGTGCGGTTTATGATGAAGTATGAGCTGGGCCTGGAGAAGCCCGACCCCCGGCAGGCGCCCAAAAGTGCCGCCACCATCAGCCTGGCCTACGCCCTGGGCGGCCTGATTCCGCTGAGCGCCTATTTCTTTACCTCCACACCCACCGACGGCCTGCTCTGGTCGGCTGTCATCACGCTGGTCTGTCTGCTGCTGTTCGGCTACCTCAAAAGCCGCCTGACCGGTCAGGCGCCCATTGCCGGCGCCTTCAAGATGGCCGGCGTCGGAGCCCTGGCCGCCGGGGCCGCCTTCTTCGTGGCCCGCCTGATCAGCAGCTGATTCGTATCAAGTCCACCAAAAAAAGCCGGCCCCTGCGCGGGGTCCGGCTTTTTTTGGTGGATTACCAGCGCAGGCGCTATTCGGTACCGGTGCGCAGCAGGCGGGCCATCTGGCTGCCGTCGGGGGTGCGGGCCAGGTACAGGCCGGCGGGCACGGTAGCGGCGGGGCGCCACTGCACCTGCCCCGAAGGCAGGCTCTGCAGCGTGGCAATCTGCCGGCCCAGCTGGTCGAATACCAGCACCGGCTGCACGCCGGCCTTAGCCAGCTGGAAGCTCACCTGCCCCTGGAAGGGCGTGGGCACCGCCACCAGGGCCGTGGCGTGGCGGGCTGGCCGGGTCGAGAGCAGCGTGTTGGTGACGCGGAACGTGAGCGTCTGAGTCTGCACGCCTTTGATGGGGCAGGCGTCGTCGGTGGTCGTCACGGTGCAGTAGTACAAACCCGAGGGCAGCGTCACGGGCGGAATCCAGGTGATCTGACCCGTGGGATTCACACTGGGCGGTGCGGGCGTGAACTCGGAGTTGGGCAAAGCCTGCTCCACGTTGCTGGTCATGGTCAGCAGCTGGGTGCCGTTGGCATCGGCAGCCGGCACGCGCACGGTAATAAGCTGCCCGGCAGTGGCGGCAATGGGGGTCGTGACCGACTGGGGCACGGAGCTGCCGTTGACGGTAAGCAAGCCGACCACCGGGTTCACGTTGTTGCCGCAGTCGACTACGGTAAACAGGATATCGCGCCGCACGCTGCCCACCAGGGCCAGGTACCGTTGCCCGATGGCGTTGGTCAGGTAGCGGTACTCCGACACTTCCACGGCCACCACGTTCTTGTTTTCCGCGCTGTTGACGGCGGGGTTGAACAGCACCGGCAGCATGGAAATGGAGCCATTGGCCGGGTTGAAGTCAAAATAGGGCTGACCCGTCAGGATTGGGCAGGTGCCCGAGAGGTTAAACGAAGCCAGCGGAAACCGGGGGGAGTAACGAGCTACGGTAGTTACGACCACGCAGGGCGGTGTGGCGCTCAGCTGAAAATTACCATCATTGGGCAGGCGCTTGTAAGTGAGCGTATCCGTGCCGCAGCCCACCAGGGGAGCCACCAGCTCGTACACCAGCGAGTCGCCGTCGGGGTCCAGGGCCAGCTGGCTGAACGTGGTCGGCAGCTTCCAGCCCACAAACTTCACCACCTGGCCGTTGCTGCTGAACACGGGTGAGCTGTTGCTCTGGCCCTGGCGGTTGTCGAGCGTGGCTTCCGTGTACAGCTCGACACTGCTGGCATTTTCGACGTTGCCCAGCTCGGGGCGGGCATTGACGGAGACGCTCATCGTCCACTGGCCCGGAGGCAGCGTGAGGGTAGCCGTAAATTCACCGGTTTCGTAGTTGGTGGGCTGGTTGAACCCGCAGGGTGAGCCAACAGCGGCGCAGTAGTCGCTACCGGTGCGCCGGGTACCCGGCACCAGTACCATGCGGACCCTGGGCCAAGGGCCGCCGGTGCAGCCCGTCGTCCGGTACTCGAGGTCGGCAACGATGCCGTTGAAGTCAACGCCCCCGCAGTCGCGGTACACCCGGTAGGTTACCTTATACTGGTTGGGGCCGGCCAGCTTCACGTAGGAAAGCTCGGCTGCCTGCATGTGGGACGCCCGCAGCTGCTGGGCCCCGAGCAGTATAGTCAGCAGAAGCAGCCAACGGGTAAGCAGTAATCGTGTAGCCATCTGAGTAGCAGTAGAGATGAATGAATTGACATAGATAAATAAAAAACCCGGTGGCTTTGGGTCCAGGCAGCAATACTTTGTGGGCCGCGCGGCCCGCAGCAGCTTATCCAGCCGTGAAATAACTGCTTGGAGCCGGCGTACGTAGCTTTTCCATCTTACCCTTTCTTTCTTATGCCCTTCCCCTTCTTCGGCGACGACAAATCGAAAATTGCGCAGATGCTGGCTACCCTGCCCCAGACCGGCCGCCTCGAGTGGATCGGGCTGCGCCCTGCCCGCCGCGAGCCGCTGCAGCCCGTGCCCGAGGCCACGGCCGAAACCGACCGCCACCTGCTGGGCGACCATGCCCGGGTGAAGGCCGGCGGCAAGCGGCAGGTCACCCTCATTCAGCACGAGCACCTGGCGGCGGTGGCGGGCTTCCTGGGGCTGCCCGAAGCCGTGGAGCCCGGCCGCCTGCGCCGCAACCTGGTGGTGAGTGGCCTGAACCTGCTGGCGCTGAAAAACCGGCACGTCCAGCTCGGCGACGAGGTAATCCTGGAAATCACCGGGGAGTGCCACCCCTGCTCCCGCATGGAGGAAGAGCTGGGCCCCGGGGGCTACAACGCCATGCGCGGCCACGGTGGCCTCACCGCCCGCATCGTGCAGGGCGGCGCGCTGCGGGTGGGCGACGTGGTGCGGGTGCTGGAAAAGGAGCCCCAATAACCGGCGCGCCGGGCCGGGTAGGGTGCGGGCCTCAGCTCCCGGTAGCCTGCGGGAAGCCGCGGCGCGACCATTCGCTCCACGAGCCCACGTACAGCTGCGGCAGCGGCAGCCCCGCCTGCGCAAAGCCCAGCAGCGTGTGGCAGGCCGTGACGCCGGAGCCGCAGTGCACAATTGCGTCGGCGGCCGGGCGCCCCGCCAGCACCGCTTCGTACCGGGCCCGCAGCGCGGCCGGAGCCAGGTAGCGGCCCTGGGCGTCGAGGTTTTCGGCGAAGGGCAGGTTGACGGCGCCCGGAATATGCCCGGCTACCAGGTCGATGGGCTCCGACTCGCCCCGGTAGCGGAAGGCCTCGCGCACGTCGATAATCAGGCTGCTGCCGCTGGCCGAGGCCTGCTGGACAGTGGCGGTGGAGGCCACCGGCAGCTGCCAGGCGCTGAACGGGTAGGGCTCCCGCGGGGTGGCCGGCGCCACGGGGGCCGCGCTGCTTTCGAAGCCGGCGGCCAGGGCCGCGGCCAGGCCGCCGTCGAGCACCTGCACGGCCGCGTGGCCCGCGCTGCGCAGCAGCCACCAGGTGCGGGCCGCGGCATTGGCCCCGCTTTTGTCGTCGTACACCACTACCGGGGTTTCGGGACCGATGCCGAGCTGACCCAGCAGGCGGGCAAAGTCGGCCACGGGCGGCAGCGGGTGCCGGCCGCCCTGGGCGGCGTCGGCAGTGGGGCGGGCCAGGTCGTGCTCCAGATCCACGAACCGGGCCCCGGGCAGGTGGCCGGCGGCGTAGCGGGCCGGGGCATCGGGACCGGAGCGGGCATCAAGCAGAACGACGGACCCGGCGGCCTGGCGGCGTTGCAGTTCGTGGGCGGTGATGAGGGGCAGCATCGGGCAGAAGAAGTTACGGGGCCGGTGGCCGGTTGGCCGCCCCAATGGGAAAAGAACACTGCCCGCGCACCCGGGCGGCGAAGCCGGTCCGGCGCGCGCGGGGTACACCAGCAGGCCGGCGTCGCCGAAGGTAAGCGGGAACCACCGAAAGCAAAGCCCATCGGCGCGGGATTTACGGCCACCGCGCCGCCGCCGCGCCTGGGCGTAGCAACTTTCGCCCGGGCCGCCGGCCCGCGCCCTGCGACTAGTTACCGGTTTTGCCGGCGCCAGCAGCCAAAAGCCCCGGCTGCTCGTGCGTGACGAACAGCCGGGGCTCCTGACCAACAGATTCGAAAAGGGGCTTAGCGGGTGGTGCTGCCGCTGGTAGTGCCCGTAGTGGTGGTGCCCGCCGTGGTGGCACTGGTCGTGGAGCCCGTGTTCATTCCCGAGGTGGTGCCACCCGGCGTGCCCGCCGTGGTAGCGGCGGGGGTACCTGAAGTGGAGCCGGAAGTGCTGTAGCCACCGGAGCTGGTTGTGGAGCCCGAGGTGGTGCCGCTGGTCGAACCGGACATAGAGCCGCTGGTTGAAGCACCGGAGGTAGAGCCGCTGGTCGAGCTGTCCGTAGTGCCGGATTCATTCGGCGTGCCGGAGTTGGTCGACGAGCAGGAAGACAGGGCGGCAGCAGCCCCAAACAGCAGCGCCATAACGCTGGTAGCAGACGGTTTGTTGGTCGGTTTCATAGGGGTAGTGGTTAGGTTGAGGAAGTGCCGCAACGGGCACCCAGGAAGCCCTTGTACGTGCCCTTTGCCCGGTAGTTTACCCAGCCGGCCGAAACACAGCTTCCCCGGTCCCTCGCCTCGCCGGGCTTACGAACCCCAGGACCCGCTTTCCGTCGGCCAGGCCCGGAATTAGCCCGAAGTAGGTGGCGGGGCGCCCGGCATTTTCACCGGCAGCTCGACCGGCCTCCTGCCTGGAAAGACCGCAGTGCCGGCCAGCCGCAACTCGTCTGGGGAGCCGGCGGTCGGGCCCGGCTCCTGGCGCGGCCTAATCCTGCTGGGAGGGCAGCGTTTCGGAGCGGGGCGTGGAGCCCTGGTGGCTGAGCCGGTACTGCAGGGTGAGCACCACGTTGTTCTTGGTGACAGTGCCCAGCGGCACCAGCTGCCCCTGCCGGAACGCGGGCTGGCTGTAGTTGGCCTGCCGCAGCCAGCCCAGCTGCAGACTCAGGTGCCGGTCCAGCTGGTAGCCCAGCCCGACGTAGAAGCGGTTGCGCTCCAGCACCGGCCCCCGCGGATTGAGGAACACTTCGTCGTAGACCGACAGAAACACGGTATGGTTGGTAACGGTCTGGTGGTTGAGGGGCACAAAGGCATTCAGGCGGTAGCGCAGGCGCTGCCGGAAGGCGGTGCTGTCTTCGGTCCGGTACCGAAACCAGCGCTGCTCTACGCGGTAGCGGTGCTCGATCTTGAGCCGGCTCATGTACTGACTCAGCACCAGCTGCTGCCACAGGCGCTTTTCCAGCGTGAGCGGGCCGGGCGCCTCGTAGGTGTTGTAGCGCCCCCCGCCCAGCAGCAGGGTGAAGTTCTTGTCCAGGTCGTAGCTCAGGCCCCCTTTCAGCTCGTTGTAGAAGTACTGGCGCAGCAGGCCGTTGGCGCGGGCCTGCACCTCCACGTAGCCGCCCCACTTCTTCTCCACGCTGCCCGGCAACGACACCGTGCCGATAGCCCAGCTGCCCCAGGTTCCGGGCGTCTGGGCCCGGGCGGCTCCACTGCCCAGCAAGCCCATCAGGCCGGCGAAGGCCAATACTACTCGGTTCATCAAATACAAGGTGGGTGGACCGCGAAGGTAACACCAAAGCCGCCCGCTGGGTGGGCTACCGGGGCCGGATTATCCGGTTGCCCGGGCCCACCACCAGAATAGCCCCGCAGGCCCCCGTAAAGGTGGCCTGGTCGTCACGGCCAATGAGCTGCCCATGCTGGCCGGTGCCGGCCCGGGTTTGCCCCGATTATCGCCCGTAAGAAGCGGTTTGGGTTAGCCCGCAAACGGCAGCCTTCTCAGCCTGACTCAAACAGAGCAGCTTCCAAGGACGATGTCCTCGCCGGGGCGTGTGACCACGGCCCCGCTGGCCTCGCAGCCTGAAAGTCCGCGCTACCCCGCTCCCGTCCGCCAGTCCGTCCGGCCAACCTGAGAGTTGTGCTGAGGATGATGGCTGGCTGAGTTGTCTATGAAATTCTGTATATTCAGACAAGGACAAGACTGTGGAGCGAAGTGCGCCCCACGAGGCCTGCCACTCCATTCACGCTTTGCCATGCATTTGTCGCCTTTTTGCCTGCTGCTGGTGCTGGCTTTTCCGGCTGGTGCTCAATCGGTACGGTCGGCAACGGCCCCCATGTCGTCCCAGGACTATTCCCTCAAGAGCCGAAATCAGCGCACGACGGCCCGCGTGCTGCTCATCGGGGGCGGCCTGGTGGCTGGCACCGTGGTATATGCCACGCTGCCGGGCAAAAGCGTCTCCTTAGACGTATTACCCCTTGTAGGTGGCGTGGGCGTGGCCGGTGGGCTGGCCGCGCTCGGCAGCATCCCCTTGTTCATAGCCGCGGGCCGCAACAGGCGCAAGGCTGCCCCTATTGCTCAGGTGGAAGTAGGCACGCTGGCTGCCCCCGCTTACGCCGGTGCCACTCCAGTATTTGGCCCCACCCTGGGGCTCCGCATCAGCCTGTAAGCCCCCCCGGGAAGCCCCTCACCCGGGACGGCCGGCGGTGGGTAAGGTGGTAGTGGAGTAGCACCGCCGCGCCGGTCGCCGCCCGCATCCGCCGCCTCCGGCCCGAGAAAGTGGAGCCCCTGCTGGCCACGCTGGCCGCCCTGAGCCTCATTCGCCACACTGAGGAAGGCTACGCGGTGTAGGTAATGCCGAATACAAAAAGAACGTCATGCTTGATCTGACGTCCGCGCAGCGTAGCGGAACCGAAGTAGCTCTACCGCTCCGTTGTAGTGGTAAGTACCAAACACGCTCTCACGCAGGCTACGTGCATTTACCTACCTTGTAGGCTATGGCAAGAACTACCTACCTAACCGCCTTGGGTATACTCGTTTGCTGGTGCTGCATCAGCCCCCGGTTGGTGCGGGCGCAAGCGGCGCCCGCCTGGCGCTGGGCCCAGGGCTTCCGAACGAATCAATACAATGGCCCGGCGGCGCTGGCCGTAGACAGCGTCGGCAATACCTATCTGGCCGGTTCTTTCGATACTCTCTTGCCATTGGGGGCGGGCCAGACCCTCACACCCCAGGACGGCACTGATGGCTTCCTGGCCAAGTTCAGCCCTACCGGAACCCTGCTTTGGGCCCGACAGCTGAGCGGAGCAGGTGGCCAGGCTCTTTCCTGCCTCAAGCTACTCAGCGGCCCCGGCGGCGACCGGCTCTACGTAGCCGGTACGCTGGCAGCCGGGGCGGTAACCATTGGCCCGCAAACGCTGCCCGTACTCACCCGCGACCAGTGCGCTTTTACGGCGTGCTTCGATGGCCAGGGCCAATTGCAGTGGCTACGTCCCCTAACCAGTTTGAGCGGCAGCACCACTCCCTACGATACGGAGCTGGATGCGGCCGGAAACTATTACTTGCTGGGGGGCGTACGCGGAGCCGTGGCGCTGGGGGCTCACTTGCTCACCACCAGCGGCCCGGCTCCCCGGGAGGAACAGCAGATTTTCTGGGCCAAGTTCTCCCCGGGTGGTGTGGCCCTCTGGGCCCGACAAAGCCCGATTGGCCCACAATCTAACCATGAAGTACCGGCTACCAGCCTAACCGTAAGCGCATCGGGCAATGCCGTGTACCTGCTGGGCGGGATAGGTCAGTTGGCCGGGGTGTTTGCCGGCATGCCCCTGCCCCCGCCGCTTGGCGGCACCGACGTGCTGGTAACCAAGTGCGACCGCCTGGGCCGCCCCCGCTGGGTAAACCGGAGCGGTGGGGTAGGTGGGTGGAATAACCCCGGCGCCGCTGCCCTCGACGCAACAGGTCACCTGACGGTAGGACTGATCTTTTCGGGTGCCGCCGCTTTCGGCTCCTACTTTTTTTCGACCCCGCCAGGTACTTACCGGGCGGCAATACAGGTGCTGGATTCGGTGGGGACGGTGGTGTGGGCACACGCCCCGGCCGCGCAAGGCATCAGCGACCTGCTGACCGACCCGGCCGGCAATCTGTATGCGCTCCTATATGGCAGCAACGGCTTTCTGGGCGTGGCCGTCACCTGCTACTCGCCCTCACGACAGGTGCGCTGGTCCTTGACCTCTGGTACGGGTAATGAGTACCCGGCTCGTGGGGCGCTGGGCGCTGGCGGCCACTTAAGCATCGTGGGGCGCTATCAGGTGGCGGCGGCCTTCGGGCCGTTCAGACTGTCACCGCATTACGTGCGTGGGGTGGGTCCCGAGAGCTTTTATCTGGCCCAGGCAGGGGCGGCATTGCCCCTGGCTACCCGCAGCTCGTCAGCCACAAAGCGGCTGGCCCTCTACCCCAACCCGGCCACCGACGTGCTGCACCTGCCGGCCCTCCCCGCCGGCGCCCCCGTGCAGCTGCTCGACACCCGGGGCCGGGTAGCGCGCGAAACCACCGTATCGGTTGGCACCCAGACAATAGCAGTCCAGGGCTTGGCCCCGGGCCTCTACATGCTGCGCGCCACCGATGCCCGGGGCCGGCAGTACGCCGGTAAGCTGGTAGTAGAGTAACTAAATCCTTAATCCTCCCATCCGACCACGCGTACCATGTTTACCTTTTCTTCCATCTGCCGGCCGGCGGCCGGTTTGCTCCTAGGAATCTGCGCCGCCTGGAGTGCTCAGGCCCAGTCCGGCTCTCCGGCCTGGACCAGCGCCCAATCAGTCAGCACGACTTCTTTACCCGCGGTGGGCACCGCCGTCGACGCCACCGGCAACACCTACACCGCCGGGCGCTTTACGGGCACTGCCAGCTTTGGCGGCACCGCCTACACCAGCCAGGGGGGCGGAGATGCTTACCTGGCCAAATACACGCCGGCCGGCGCACTGGCTTGGGTCCGTATCCTTGGCGGCCCCGGCAGCGAGTCGGCCAATGATCTAGCCCTTGATGCGGCTGGCAACGCCTACATCACCGGCGACTTTTCGGCCACCGTCACCCTGGGCAACAACCTGGTGCTCAACGGCGGCACGCCCGGCATCAAAGCCTTCGTTGTGCGGTTTTCTCCGCTGGGCATGCCGGAGTGGGCTTTGCACAGCGCCGATTTCAGCTCCGGCACCAGTCTGGCCATCGATGCCAACGACAACGTGTACGTCGCCGGCACGTTCGGGCCAAATCTGACCCTGGGTGGGGCCTCCATCACCATACCCGGTGCTTACGAGCGTTACGCGCCCTTCCTGGCCCGGCTATCCGCCGCTACCGGCCAGCTCAGCCGGCTGACTCCGGCCTTCTTCTACGCCCCCAACGGCACCACAACGGCCACCTACAGCCCGCCCGAAGTAGCCGTCAGCCCTGCCGGCGCTGCTTATCTGATCAATGCCTTCGTGGAAAGCCCCGTGGTCGGGCCCGCTACGTTTACCAGCCGGGGCCTTACCGATGCCCTGGTGCTTTGCCTCAATGAGCAGGGCACCGTGCAGTGGGCGCGCCAGATCGGCGGCACCAATAATGAGTACATCAACGACGGTATTGTCGACGCGGCGGGCAACTTTTACGTCACGGGCTACTTCGCCGGGCAGGCCTTCGCCGATGCGCTTGCCTTGCCCAATGCCGGCGGCTTCGATGGCTTCCTGGTAAAGTTCTCCCCCCAGGGTGATGCCTTGTGGGCCCGCAACGCCGGGGGCCCGGCCTTCGACTCCCTGTACGGCCTGGCGTTAGACCAGGCCGGTCAACCCTACGTCACGGGTAATTTTAGCGGTACCGCTCAGTTCGGCCCCACCACCCTGACCGCCGCTGGCGCCACGGATATCTGCGTAGTGGCCTACACGGCCCAGGGCCAGGTGCGCTGGGCCCAGCAAGCCGGAGGAACCGCCATTGACACCGGCCACGGTATCGGCCTGAACGCGGGCGGCGACATCTACCTCAGCGGTACTCTGCGCGGCCCCGCCACCTTTGGCTCGTACTTGGTACCCGTTGCGGCCCCGGTGGAGTGCTTCCTGGCCCGCCTAGACGCTACCCTGCCCACGGCCACCAAAGGGCCCCAGCCCCGGGCCCTGGGCCCGTATCCGAACCCCGCCACCGACCTCGTTTATCTGCCCGCCCTGGCTGCCGGCACCCGCGTAGAGCTCATCGATGCCTGGGGCCGCCTAGTGCGCGAAACCCTTGTCTCGGCCACCGCTCAGGTATCGGTGCGGGGCCTGGCGCCCGGCCTCTACACCCTACGCGCCCCCGATGCCCAGGGCCGACCCTTTGCCGGCAAGGTGGTGGTTGAGTAGCCTTCGCCGGCATTTCTAACGCAAACGGCCGCCCCGGAATCCGGGGCGGCCGTTATTGCATTTTCCCGGGGCAGGAGCTTCGGGGTAGGTTCGGGGTAGGTTCTCGGTAGCTGTATAGTCCCAGCGTGAGGTGGGTCGGGTCCTGGGTAAAGTTAACGGGGTTTTTCTGCCACTGGGCACACACAAATTCATGTGGCGTGAGGCCGCGTAAG
>NZ_BAABDH010000023.1:0-5652 GCF_039539525.1 Hymenobacter algoricola
CTTGAATGCTACCGATAAGGCACAAATACCTCGTAAGAGTAGCGAGGGATGATGGTTTTACACGCCCCTTAAAGCCATCGAAAGAAGCTAGCGAAAACGAACGTTTACTCTATCGCCCACGCCGTTACACCGCCCATTTAATTGCTTGACAAGATGTTAAGCCCGAAAAGCAGGCGTCTGCGCCCCTGAGTCGGAGGTTTTACCCTATTTGTTTAACAACACCCCGAGTGGGGCTAACAAGCTGTCGGCGCGGCGCTGCCAGCCGCTGAGGGGTTCGGGGGGCACCAGCCCCACGGGTGGCTGGCCTATAATGGCTGCGGCTAACGACTGGGCCCGCAAGGGGCTGCCCAAAGCAAGAGCGAGTAGGAGGAGTAGGAATTGCTTCATACAGAAATGGATAAGGGGAATGGAGATGGAATGGAGTCCAGCGGCCAGCTACTGCTTGCGGTCGAAGCGGCCGTTGGTAACGGTAATAATCTTAGTGGGGTCGAGCGTGTTAGCGGCCGTGAACTCGAAGGTGCCCGCCCCTATTCCAGCACGGACATTGGCCAGAGAGAAATCTACATATCCGGTCTGCATCATTCCGGTACCGTATGTATTTCCACTCGTTGCTCCAGCTACTCGATATGTAGCGTGATTGCGCACTGATTGCGCCGGGCCAACTGGGAAATACAGCGTGTTTTGATTAAAAAAATAGCGACCAGTCTGTTGAGAGCGAAAGAACAAGGTGATTGTAGCATTTTGCCCTTTGTGCTGTCCGTTTAGTTCAACGATGTATAGACTGTCGAGGGAAAACCCACCATCTAAGGGCGGAATCCCATTAGACAATAAGCCGCCCCCCCACCCCGTAGCCACGAAGGCTTGCCCATCGATCAGGCAGCCGCCGGTATTCTGGCCTGTACGGGTGGCTTCGGGCAGCTTATCGAGTTCGGTTTTTTCCTTTTTGCAGGCACTGCCCAGCAGTAGAATCAGTATCAGAAAGTGGAAAGAGGATTTCATAACAAGTAGGTAACAGGTGAAGAATTTTGTCTACACAGCATTACACCAAGCCACGAAAGNTATGGGAGTAATACCTCAGGCAAGGATAGTTAATTTTCACTCCACTTCAGCTATTACGCCCAACCGGAATTTGAGTTTACCTGACATGTAAACAGGTGATTTTTAGTGTGAAAACAGGTATAAAATTCCTCCTGCAGCGCCCAAACAGTGTATAGCACCTGACATTTTTTACCCCTAAAAATCCTGACCCCTCCTACTTGTAAATGTTGGACTTCTACTTAGGCTTCTGATAGCAGCAGGATAGAATCCTTCCAGAAACTGTGGGGCCAACTGTATCAGTGGCTTCAGACGGACTGCAGGTGCTTACGGTAGCGTTTGACACTGGAGAGGCTGATGTCGGTTAATACTACTGTTTCGGCCACGGACAGCCCTTTTTCCAATGCTTTCTTCACTTTGGCCAGATTTTCGGCATCGAGTCCCTTGGGGCGGCCAATATGCTTGCCCTGGGCAGCGGCCAGTTGCTGGCCGGCCTTGGTCTTCTCCAGGATGCTCTCGCGGTCGTACTCGGCCAGCGAGGCGAAGATGGAGAGCATGAACTTGCCCGCCGGCGTGGTGGTGTCGATGCCCAGGTCTAGGGCCTTGAAGTGGATGCCGCGCTGGTGAAAGGAGTTGACCAGGTGAATCACATGGTCACGGCTACGGCCCAGACGGAAGAAGCGGGCCACCAGCACCGTGTCCCCCTCGCGCAGCAGCCCCAGCAGCTCATCGAGCGCGGGTCGCTGCAGGCTCATGCCCGTAATCTTGTCCTGGAAGATCTGGTCGCACCCAGCTTTGGTCAGAATGTCAAGTTGGGTGTCCAGGTTCTGGTCGGCGGTGGAAACGCGGGCATAGCCGAAGGTTTTGTTCATGTGGGTCAAAAAGTCAGGTTCACAAAGATATTCCTTTGTTTATTATTGGCCCGACTTTCTGACCCTGCGATTTCGGGTGGTTCACTGTTTGGTGATTCGGCTGCGAACGTGGTTCAGGAAGCTATGGCTTTTTGACCCTCGACTCACTGCATGATTTCGCCCTTTCTCACCGCACCCGAACGCCAGTGCTACCAGCAGGTGCCGGCTACGCTGAGCGAAACCGACCTGCGCCAGCACTTTCATTTGACCACCACGGACCGCGAATTCGTCCAGCGCCAGCGCCGCGACGGCAACCGCCTGGGCTGCGCCATGCAGTTGGGCCTGGTGCGCCTGATGGGCTACTTGCCCAAAGACTGGTTCGAGCAGGTACCGGCGCCGGTGGCTGCCTTTGTCGGCCAGCAGCTGGGCATCGCGCCGGATGCGCTGGCCACCTATGGGGAGCGGGCCGCCACCCGCAGCGAGCACCTGCAGCTGGTGCTGCGGCACCTGAGCTACCGCAAATGGCAGCCGCTGGACAGCCCCGGTCTGGAAGCGTGGCTGCTGGAACGGGCCCTGGAGCATGACCAACCACGCTTGCTGCTGCAGGCCGCGTGTCAAAAATTGCACCAGGACCGCCTGTTGCGGCCCGCCATCTCGGTGCTGGAGCTGCTGGTGAGCCAGGCCTTGCTGCAAACCGACGCGGCGACGTACCAGCGCCTGACCCCGCTGCTTACGTCGGCGGTGGAAGCGCAGCTTGACGCGCTGCTGGTACCGGGGTTCTTGTTCCAAAAGGGCGGTTTTACACGCTAAGCAAATAACCAATTGATTCAGTGATTATTGCCGGCAGAAAATTTGATGTTTATCAAAAAGGAAATCCTTTTTGATAAGCTTCGCATCCCCTCTAAATTGCTTGGAATCGCCCTTTTCTAGCCTGTTTTCGGGCGACCCTTTCTGATAAGGCGCTTAGCGTGTAAAACCGCCCTTTTGGAACAAGAACCCCTATTAAACGCAAAACCGCCCTATTAAGTTGCCTTTTTGGTAAACTTATTTATGTTATTTTGGTAACTTTATTGGCACGAGGTTTGATTTTTTCCCTCTTGTTGCCCTCCTGTTTTTTGCAATTGCAATTCCTTTTGTTCGCCCGCCCAAACCCGGCCGGACAATGCCGGCCGGGTTTGGTGCCCCTCCCCTACTCGCTGTCCTCGGTGGGCGCTGCGGCCTCGCCGGTTTCGTAACTGGGCACGAAACCTAGAATGTGGTTTGCGGCCTTCTGTGCCTGGCTGGCGGCGGATATAATCAGGCGTTTGTCGTTACGCAGGGCCTTCAACCAGTTTTCGAGGTAGGCGGCGCTGCTCTGCTCGGTGCGGGTCAGGTCAAGGCCGGCCGCGTTGCTCAGGAACGAGGCCCCCAACTCGGCCACCAGTTCTTCCTTCGCGTAGCTCTCGCTCCCAAAAGCGGCCTTCTCGGTCAGCGTCGCCCGGTCGAGGCGCTTGCTGTGGCCGGTTGAGTGGGTCAGCTCGTGAAACAGCGTCGAGTAAAAATCTTCGGCCGTGTGAAAGTTGCTGGCTTCGGGCATTTTCACGCTGTCGGTGCTGGTCCGGTAATACGCTTCGCTGCCCGCAAACTTGACGCTGGGGCCTCCAACGTAACCGGCTAGTATCTGCTCGGCCGCTTCCTGGGGCGTGTGCTCCCGGCTGGGCAGCTCGGGCAACTTCCACTCGATGCCGTCAATCTGCGAGATGTTAAACACCGTCGAATACTTCAGGATGGCCACCTTCTTTTCCTGGCCTTTTGCGTCCTCCTTCTTGCCGGTCTGGTAGAATACGACGGGCATTCCCTTCTCCCCTTTCCGAACGCACCCGCCCAACTCGCGGGTTATGTGGAATATAATGCGGCGCTCAATCACTTGTTTCACATACACACATAAATAGTTGCCTTGTTTTGCAAGCAAACGCTTGCAGATACGGTGCAGTGTGCATTTTGACAGTTGGCAAACGGATACTCAGCAGGCGTATTAGAAAAGTATATGCTGAATTTAAAATGTCGAAGCGGGTCAGCAAGCATAGTTCATCTGGGCACTGCACAGGGTGTTTTTTGCCTCGTCTTTGATTCAAACATCCCTGTTTACATGTCAGACGAACGCAAATTCTGGTTGGCGGCGGACATGAAAGTGTACCAGAATTTTGCTATCCTTGCCTGAGTTACTGCTCCTATACCTAGTCGCCCGCACTTATTCACTACCGCGCCGGGCGGCCTTCCCTCACACTCCTGTTGCCCCTGTTTCACGCGTTATACTGCTACCACATTGGTAGCCGGCAGCGCCGTGTAGATGGGACTTTTTGTTGCACTTGTTTTCTTCACCCTTTGCTATGAAAACACCTTTCATTCTGCTCTTCATTCTAGGATTACTCAGCGCCTCAGCCTGTAAAAAAGAAACCGAAGTGGATGCGTTGCCCAAAGCTACTCAAGAGGGTAAGCATACCTTCGGCTGCCTCGTGAATGGCAAAGCCTTTCTGCCTGAGTCCGCGCAAGCCATCTCTATCACCCGTCGAAAACCCTTGGAGGCTTACGTGTATCGTACAGACCTGCTGGTTTCAGCAATGGGTCAGGGATATGTAGAGTTTGCCCTTCGCAACGCCTTCAAGCCTGGCACCTACCTGCTGGGCAAAACTAGTTCCGGTAGTTATGGAACATATACAGAAGGGGCAGGCAGACACTATACAGATGCCGACCACCCCGGTACAGTCACACTTACACGCATTGACACGGTAGCCAAAATAGCTTCCGGCACCTTTCAGTTTACAGCTTTCGCCTACCACAGCGGTGAAATTGTCACTATCACGGAAGGCCGATTCGATACTCGCCTCAAGTAATACCTTTCTACCTTTTTTCGCTTGCTTATGCAAAAATTTTTACTCGTTTTCGCTTTACTGTTGACGGCCCACTTTGGTTGGACTCAGAAGATTGTACCTCTAGCTATTCAGCCTCCTGCCCAGACGGGTGCTCCATTAGCTGTACCTGGCAGCTACCGCTATCGAATGGACAGCCTGATGACAGCGTTGGACAAAACCCAAGTACTTACTGGCATTCTATACGACCGTGTGTTCCCGATAGCGCGACTGGACATCTTTGGCCAAACTACGGCCGATACATCGTCTTATCTACACTTTCTGCAAGCCAATCAGGAATTGTGGTATGCCTCCTACCGTAACGTCGGTCTAGGAGCATCAGCCCTGATACGCAGTCGCGCCATGCAACATACGATGGCTAATAGCGTGCCATTTGGCATCCTGCACTACAAGTTTCATATTCTCGACACGTTAGCGGTACAACAGGGTGCTCTAAGCCAACCAGGCGGCACCCAGGGGGCCCTATACGATGTGGCTGGCCGTAGCCAGTCACCCTATCAGCAGCGCGAAACGCTCGTAGTCGCGGCGCTATCTGACCAAGTAACAGCCGGTACCGTGCAGCTTTCGTTACCGCCCAACCTGACATTTGACAACACTGGCACAGGGATTTCTTTCCTTAGCCTAGATTTCAACGACGGTGCTGGCGCTGCCATCCTTTCACCGGGAGGCAGTGTATATAAGTCCTTTTCAACCGCTGGAGATCACTTTGTTCGTGTTACGGCTCATTTAACCGATGGACGAAGTCTAATTACATAGGGGCTTAGGAAGCAGAAGTCAAGAGAATGGGCGTAACTTACTGTTATGCAGCCTGCTAACCGCTACTATAAGTGCAGCAAAATTTCGACCCTTAAATTCCG